>NZ_JBHLUH010000090.1:0-918 GCF_042433955.1 Phytohabitans kaempferiae
TCACAGTAGGCTAGCCTCGCCGGCTTCCCCGCCGTTATCGTGAATCAATGCGCCGCTGGACCGTGGGCGCGGCGGCCGCGGTCGTGGCGCTCCTGCTACTCGCGGTCGCGCTCGTCCGGTGGGGTCCCGGTGGCGGCCCGACCGCCGCCGCGCCCACGCCCTCGCCCGAGCCGACCGCCGCCGAGCAGCTCAGCCCCGCCCAGGTCTACGAGGTGGTCGCCCCCTCTGTCGTCGTCGTCGAGCGCCTCGCCGGCAGCCAGGTCACCGGCACCGGCACCGGCGTCGTGGCCAGCCAGACCGGTGCCATCCTGACCGCGCTGCACGTGGTGGCCGGGGGCACGGTGCGGGTCACGTTCGCCGACGGCACGCGCTCGGCGGCGACCGTCGAGGCGAGCGACCCGGCCAACGACATCGCGCTGCTCGCCGCCGCCAGCCTCCCGCAGGTGCTCGTGCCCGCGACGATCGGCAACTCCGGCCGCCTCGCCGTCGGCGACGAGGTGGTCGCCGTCGGCAACCCGCTCGGCATGACCAGCAGCGCCACCGCCGGCGTGGTCTCCGGGCTCGACCGGGCCGCCGCCGGCAACGACGGCGCGCGGCTCGCCGGGCTCATCCAGTTCGACGCCGCGGTCAACCCCGGCAGCTCGGGCGGCCCGCTGGTCAACGCTCGAGGCGAGACGATCGGCATCGTGGTGGCCCTGGTCAACCCCACGCGGGCCGGCACCTTCATCGGCATCGGCTTCGCCGTGCCCATCGGCACCGCCCTCGGCGGCGGCCCAGGCAGCAACGGACCCCAGCGATAGGACGGTCAGGACAAGCGGGAGTCGCGAGGCTACGGGCCTCAACCACGACGGCGAACGAGCGCCGAGCGACGGAGCGAGATAGGGATGAGCGGGAGTCGCGAGGCCACGGACCCCAACC
>NZ_JBHLUH010000091.1:0-133473 GCF_042433955.1 Phytohabitans kaempferiae
GCACCCTAACCTGAAGCTACAACTCAAATCGGACCTAAGTCAACAAACTACCGCTAGTCACCAGGTGCTGTGCGGTTGAATGATGTCACCGTAGCGAGCTGAGCTGACGAAGGAGCCCGTCGATGATCACCGATCCAACGCTCGCTCGAATCGGCCAAGCGGTGGAGCTGCACCATGGTCAAGGCGAGCGTGAGGCAGCTCGCCACTCCTTCGCGCAGATCTGGGAGGAGATCGGCGGGGAGCAAGGGGATCCGCTGCACATTTGCGTGCTCGCGCACTCGATGGCCGATGTACAGGACGATGTCCACCAGGAGCTGATCTGGGATCAGCGAGCCTTGGCGGCGGCCGACCTGATCACCGATGACCGGGCGGCGCAGGCCGGGGTGACGCTGTCCGTGGCCGGCTTGTATCCGTCGTTGCACCTCAACCTGGCTGAGTGCTACCGCAAGCTCGGTGATCTCGACCGTGCCCGGGAGCACCTCCAGCAGGCGCGGGCTGGCATCGGCGCGCTTGGCGACGACGAGTACGGGCAGCTGATCAGAGGCGGCCTGGATCGGCTGGCGCAGGAGCTGACGTGAGTCGTGTTCAGGCCGGTCGCAGGGTTGGTCCATATTCGACACCGGTCAGCCGTTCGGACTCGGCCCACAACTCCCGAGCCAGGGCCTCGTCGTGCGCCTTGGCGATGGCCCGGACCGGTTTGGGCGCGCCCCGCAACTCGCCCATCCCACCCGGGCCGTAGTACTGACCGCCGGTGGCCGCGGGGTCCGTCGCGGCCCGAAGGGTGGCCAGCGCGCCCCGCTCGGGAGACTGCGTCACCAGCCGGCCCAGCGTGTTCACCAGCAACGCCGGGTTCGCGCCACGAAACAGTCCGGTCCAGACGCCACCTGGATGCGCGGCCAGCGACGCGGTCACCGCACCAGCCGCCGCCAACCGGCGTTGCAGCTCGAACGCGAACAGCAGGTTGGCCAGCTTGGACCGCGCGTACGCGGCGGTGTGCCGGTAGGTCTCCAGCATCGGCAGGTCGGACAGGTCTACCGCACCACCGCGGTGGCTCACGCTGCTTACCGTGACGATCCGCGACGCCGGCGTGGCCAGCATGGTGCCCAGTATCAGACCGGTGAACGCGAAGTGCCCGAGATGATTCACGCCGAACTGCAACTCGAAACCATCGCGGGTCTCGGCTCTGGTGGCCGACCACGTACCCGCATTGTTGATCAACAGATCGATCCTCGGATACTCGCCGATCAGCCTGGTGGCGGCCGACCGGATCGAATCCAGTGCCGCGAGATCCAACCGGGTCACCGCGGTCGAACCGCCGATGCGGGCCGCCGCGTCGGCACCGCGGGCCGGATCCCGTACGGCCAGCACGACATGGCAGCCGCGCTCCGCCAGCGCCTTGGCGGTCGCGAACCCGATGCCGGCACTGGCCCCCGTCACCACGGCGACCCGACCAGCCTGGCTCGGCACGTCATCGATGCTCCACATACCGCCTCCTGGCCTTCGGGCTACCGTGAAACGCAACCTACCTGGCCGCCTACTCCAGGCCGTCGGCAAACCCCGTCACCACCAAGGCCACGGCATACTGAGGCATGCGTTCTGCGTACGCTCACGAGGCTGTGCTCGTCATGGCGCCCGACGCCGACCTCGGAGCGCCCGGAGCGGCGATCACCGTCGCACTGTGCGGCCACTGGGAACACCAGCCGCCCTGCCCGCTCGCGGCGCACCACACCCGGGCCGAGCCGGCCAGCGACGAGGTGCGCGTGCGGGTCTTGTTCGCCACCGAACCGGCCTCGGAAAGCCTCGTACGACAGCGCATAGACCTCGCGCTCGCCGGTGGCGAGTTCCGCGGCCCGGACGGGCTGGTCACTCGCTGGCGACTGCGGACCAGCCAGCCGAGCGACATCACCGCGGCAGAGATCGACCACGCCGAGCGCCTCACCCATACCTGATGCGGCCCGCATCGCGGTGTCTCGACCGGCGATGGGCCGATCCGCACGGGACGAAACCCGGCGGCGGTGCCGGGAAGAGCTGTTAGCATCGCCCCGGTGTACGGGCTCGTCGCCGCATCCGTGGCGGCCCGCGCGGCCTCGCCGTCAAGGGCGGGGGGCGGCCGCCGACCTGGTCGCTGGTCGCGTCGCCACACTCCGGTCGCCAGGGATGATCACCAGCGGGCAGTGGGCGTGGTGCGCGCAGTGCTGGCTGACCGAGCCCAGCAGTGCGCCGACGAACCCGCCCACACCGTGGCTCCCCACGACCAACGCCCGCGCGTCCCGCGAGGCGTCCACGAGGATCTGCGCCGGATGGCCGGGCCGTACGCTTTCCCTGATCTCGACGTCCGGGCCCGGCCCGACCGCGTCGCGTACCGTCTCGGTGAGCACTTCACGTGCCGTGGCGGCGGACTCCTCATACGGGAGTGTCGGCCCCCGCTCGTATGCGGCCTGGTGCTCCAACACCGTGATCGCGTGCACCGCCGCGCCGGTCAGCCGCGCCTGCCGCGCCGCCCACTGCAGTGCGGCCCTCGACTGGACCGACCCATCCACGCCGACCACGATCTCACCCGCAGAATCGCCGCGCGTACTGACCACGATCAGCACCTCCGTTGACACGTTGATCCCTCGGCGGCCGGAGGGGTGCGGGGCCTGGACCAGCCGACGCTACGGCGCCCTTCGTCTCATGGTGCCCTACCGGCCCGGAGCACGTGCCCAGATGCGCCGGTCACCGCCGACCGGTTGGAACCGTTCGCCGAGCCGGACCTCTGCGTGGTCCACCTGATCCCGGCCGGAGTGTCCTCGTGAGCGCCGCGACCGGCGACCCACCTCGTTCCCGCGCCCACTACGCCTACATAGCCCTGGAGGCGGTCAAGACGATCGCGCTCCTGACCGGCGGCGTCCTCGCCCTGTCCGGCTGACGGCGTTCCGGTCAGAGGCGTGCGTCCATCGCGGGCAGTGCCGGCTCCGGCTGGGCTGGCCGGCGTGGGGCGGCTCGCCTTGTCTCCTCGGCGTCCCGCCGTCCCCAGCGGGTACGTCCCCACGGCTTGACCACGGAGAGGATCGTCGCGCCCCACAGTGCGACCGCGAAGGCGCCGAGGCAGGCGATCAACGCGACGCCGGTCGCTCCCGGCTCGCCGGTCGGGTCGATGGTGCGGCGGGCCAACTCGTCGGCGAGGGCACCCTCCACGGTGCCGGCCACCAGCGGGATGCTCACCGAGATGGCGAACTTGGTGAGTACCCACCTGTACCGGACCAGGCCCCATTTGGTGCCGAGCGACACCACGACGCCGGTGATGATGGAGAGTGCCATCGACGGGATCGCGACCGCGAGGTCGATGACGTGCAACGCTTCGTAGGCGCCGTGCCGAATGGTCGGGGAGTCCGCGGCCCAGCCGATGACGGCCAGGGCGGTCATCGTGAGTGCGACGCCCAGCCAGCCCACGCTGAAGCCGACGTGCAGGGTCAACCAGACCCGGCGGGCCCGCGGTGCGAGCCGTGGGTAGCGCGGCTTGCACTGCGCCAGGATCACCAGCGAGAGGATGATCCCGACCAGCGCGAGCAGCACCGCGATGCTGAACGCGAACTGGAGCGGCGCCAGCGCCAGGTGCACGACGATCGCGATCCGGCGGCCGTGCGGCTG
This sequence comes from Phytohabitans kaempferiae, assembly GCF_042433955.1. Classification (NCBI taxonomy): domain Bacteria; kingdom Bacillati; phylum Actinomycetota; class Actinomycetes; order Micromonosporales; family Micromonosporaceae; genus Phytohabitans; species Phytohabitans kaempferiae. The sequence goes on from NZ_JBHLUH010000091.1 coordinate 3,631, forward strand.
CCACCGCAGCGCGGCGGCCACGCTGAGGACCGCACCGGCGCCGTATCCCGCGAGCGCCATCACGCGGAACACTGTCGCGCCCGAACCCTGGAGGAGCAGCGCGATGTTGAGGACCGCGAATGCGGCGAAGGCCCATTGCAGCGGGCGGGCGAGGTCACGCGTTCCGGCATCCATGCCCCGACGCTAGGTACGGCCCGGGCACGCGGGCATCGGGCCAAGTATCCGAAACCGCCCGCTCAAGGTCGACCGGTCAAGCCGGGAGGCACACCTTTCGACTGCATCCTTCGGCGGACGTCGCCACGGTCGGTGCTGCATAGACTCGCCTCATGACCGCAAGGCGGGCTCTGCGACCAGGCGCGGGCCGCATCGCCGACGGGGTCGTCGCTGCCTTCTGCGTCGCCGCCGGGGTGTGGCGAGACTTCCAGTCCGGCCTGTTCGACGGCTCCCCACTCGTCAACCGCACGGCGCCGCTGGCGGTCACCGCGGCGCTCGGTGTGGCCACCGGCGTGGCGGTGTTCCACCACCGGAGGCGGCCCCTGCTGCTGTACGCCGGTGCCGTGTCGTGCTGGCTCGTCGCGGGCGCCTGGCCGGCCATACCGATAGCGCAGTACGCCGTCGGTGCCTATCTGCGCTCGGCCCGCCTCCGCGTCGGGCTGACCGTGGCGATGGTGGCGGTGGTGTCGACGCCGATGTGGCTGGAGTACGGCGCGGATGCCAGCCTTCCGATCAGCCTGGCGCTGTGCATCCTTCCGGTCCTGGTCGGCCTGTACCTGACGTCGCGGCGAGCCGTGGTGGCCGGTCTGGAGGAACGGGCCCGGCGCATCGAACGGGAACAGCGGATGCGCATCGACCAGGCCCGCGCGGAGGAGCGGGCGCAGATCGCCCGGGACATGCACGACGTCGTCACGCACCGGGTCTCGCTCATGGTCCTGCACGCCACCGCACTGGAGTCGGCCCACGGCAGGGACGCCGCGGCGATCGCCGGCCAGATCCAGAGCATCGGCCGGGTCGCGCTCGACGAGCTTCGCACGCTGGTCGGTGTGCTGCGGGATGGCGCCGCCCCGCTGCGCCCCCAGCCGGGCATCCCCGACCTGGCCGAGCTGGTGGCCGCGTCCCAGGCACTCGGGCTCGCGGTCGAGCTGTCCGTCGAGGATGGTTTACGGGCACCGTCGCTTGTGGAGCACGCGGTCTACCGGGTCGTCCAGGAGGCGCTGACGAACGTGCACCGGCACGCGCCGGCCGCGCGTACCACGGTGGTCCTGTCATCCGGTGGCGAAGGTGTGCGCCTCGCCGTCCGTAACGACGCGGGCGCGGCGGCGGCCGTCTCGGCCCCTGGCGGCGGGCACGGGCTGCTGGGCATCGGCGAGCGGGTCCGGCTGGTGGGCGGCACGCTGAGCACTCGCCACCTGCCAGACGGGGGCTTCGAGGTGGTGGCCTGGATGCCGGCCGCCGGAGTGGCACGGGAGGTGGACCAGTGATCCGGGTCCTGATCGTCGACGACGAGTGGATGGTCCGGGCCATGCTGCGGACCATCATGTCCGCCTACGACGGCATCGAGGTCGTGGGCGAGGCCGAAGACGGCGACCAGGCGGTGCGCGAGGCGACCATCCACCGGCCGGACGTGGTGCTGATGGACATCCGGATGCCGCGCGCCGACGGCCTCGCCGCCACCGCCGCGCTCGCCCGCTTCCCCGACCCGCCAAAGGTTGTCGTGCTGACCACGTTCGACCTGGACGAGTACGTGGAGCGGGCGCTGCGCCACGGTGCGGTGGGCTTCCTGCTCAAGGACGCGACCGCCGACCAGATGGCGGACGCGGTACGGAGCGCGGCAGCGGGCGACGCGATGCTGTCCCCTCGGGTGACCCGCCGCCTGCTGCACCGGTTCGCCGAGCCGAGCAGCCCGCATCGCCGCGACGCACTGCGCCGGATAGAGGTCTTGACCGACAAGGAGCGGGAGGTGCTGGCCGCCGTCGGCGAAGGGCTGCCCAACAGCGACATCGGCCGGCGCCTGCACCTGAGTGAGGCCACCGTCAAGAGCCACGTCAGCCGAGTGCTGGCCAAGCTACAGCTGACCAACCGGGTCCAAGCCGCGATCCTCGCGCATCACGCCGGCCTCGTGAGCTGACTCCGCCCTCAGACTGGAGGCCTGGTTCGAGTACGGGCTGCGGCTCCTGCTCGACAGGCTCGTGCCGGCGCCCACGGCGTGAGGTGGCTCAACTCCGCTCGGCCAGAAACTCCTCCCAGGTGCGGCGCCCGGTCGTACCCCCGGTGGTGGTGAGGTTGACACCGGCCCGCATGGCCGCCGCGGCCGCGCCGGGCATCCGCATCGGCAGGAGCGGGCGGCGCTTGCCGGTCGCGCGGAGGTAGTCGCGGATCAGCTCGTCCATGCCGTACACGCGGGGGCCGCCCAGGTCGGGCACGAGCCCCGCTGGCTCGCCGAGCGCCAGCTCGACCATCCGGGCCGCCACCTCGCCCGAGTCCACCGGCTGCACGCGCATGCCGGAGGGGACCGGCAGCACCGGCAGCTTCGCCATTCCGCTGGCGGTACGCAGCATCAGGTCGTGAAACTGCGTGGCCCGCAGCGTGGTCCAGGGCAGGCCGGCCCCGGCGACCGCCAGCTCTCCCCCGCGCTTCGCGCCGTAGTAGCCGAACATCGCCCGGTCGGCCCGGCCGGTCATCGGAACCCGGTCGGCGCCGACGACGGAGACGTACACCAGGTGCCGCGCGCCCGCCGCGGAGGCCGCGCGTACCAGGTGGCGGGCCTTCACGTCGTCGCCCTTCGCGCTGCCGGCGCAGTGCACAACCGTCTCCACGCCGGTCACGGCCGCGTCGATCCCGGTGCCGGTGGCGAGGTCGCCGGTGACGTACTCCACACCGTCGGTGGCGTCGTGCGGGCGCCGGCTCAGCACCCGCACCTTCCGGCCGGCGGCGCGGAGCAGCGGCAGCATCTGGCGGCCGAGCGTGCCGGTACCGCCGGTGAGGAGGATTGGCGTGGTCATGTCGATCTCCCGGTCACATCGGTGGGATTTGGCGGGTCTACCCCTGTGACCCGGGGCGAGGAGGCAACGTGACAGGTGTGAGCGAGGCGACAGGCATGGGCGACGGCGAGTGGCTGACCGCGCGGTTCGAGGAGCACCGGGGGCGGCTGCGCGCGGTGGCGTACCGGATGCTGGGCTCGGTCAGCGAGGCGGACGACGCCGTGCAGGACGCGTGGTTGCGCCTGCGCCGCGCGGACACCACCGAGGTGGAGAACCTCGGCGCCTGGCTGACCACCGTGGTGGCCCGCGTCTGCCTCAACCAGCTCCGCTCCCGCCAGCACCGGCGGGAGGATCCGCTCGACGTACGCGTACCGGACCCGATCGTCAGCCCCGAGTCCGGCGTCGACCCGGAGTACGAGGCGGTGCTCGCCGACTCCGTGGGGCTGGCGCTGCTGGTGGTGCTGGAGACGCTGACGCCGGCCGAACGGCTCGCGTTCGTGCTGCACGACATGTTCGCGGTGCCGTTCGACCAGATCGCGCCGATGATCGAGCGGTCGCCGGACGCCGCGCGGCAGTTGGCGAGCCGGGCCCGCCGGCGGATACGCGGGCAGGCGCCGGCTCCCGACCCGGACGTGCGGCGCCAGCGCGCGGTCGTGGACGCGTTCTTCGCCGCCTCCCGGGCCGGTGACTTCGCGGCGCTGGTGGCCGTACTCGACCCAGACGTCGTGCTCCGCTCGGACGGCGGCCCGGCGCGCCCCGGCATGACGTTCACGCTGCGCGGGGCGGAGGCGGTGGCCGGGCAGGCGTTCGCGTCCGGTCGGCTCTCCCCGTTCGTACGGCCGGCGCTGGTCAACGGTGCCGCCGGCGCGGTGGTCGCCATGCGCGGGCAGGCCCAGTTTGTGATGGCGTTTACGGTGGCCGGCGGGCGGATCGTCGCGATCGACGTGCTCGCCGACCCCGAGCGCCTCCGCGACGTCGACGTGACCGACCTGTTTGGACAGTGACTCGCCGCTCAGCCCGGATGGCGATGTGGACGGTGCGGCCGGAGCCGGGCCGCGCGCGGCCCTGCGCCGTCAGCCGTCGTCGTAGAAGCGCTGGGCGCCGGGATGCAGCGGGACCACGCCCGTGTGGCCGGCGGACTCGCGGTCGACCGCGCCCCACTCGGGATGCCCGTCGATGAGCTCCTGCCGGTACTTGAAGATCAGCGCGGTCAGGTCGTGCGCCAGACGCTCGGGCATGCCGGCGTCGACCACAACGAGGTTGCCGACCGTGACGGTGGGGATGTCGCCGGGCAGCGTGTAGGTGGCGGCGGGGATCTTCCCCGTGCCGTACGTCGCCGGGTAGAGCCGCTCGAGCTCCGGCAGCAGCCCGTCGAGCGGCAGAAACCTCATCTCCGCCTCGGCGCCCATCAGCTCGGTGATGCCGACCGTCGGCAGGCCGCCGGACCAGAAGGTGGCGTCGAGCGTGCCGTCGGCCAGCCCGCGCGTGGTGGCGGAGAGGGAGAGGCTGGAGCGCCTGATGTCGCGGTCGGGGTCGAGCCCGGCGGCGCGGATCAGGCGCAGCGCCAGAAACTCGGCGCCGGAGTTGACCGTGCCGGTGGAGACCCGCTTGCCGCGCAGGTCAGCCGGCGCGCGGATGCCGGCGTCGGCGCGGACGACCAGGTGCGTGTAGTTGTGGTAGACCACCGCGAGCGCGCGCAGCGGCCGCGCGCCGTCGGCGAAGGCGCCCCGCCCGCGCATCGCGTCGGCGGCCACGTCGGCGAAGGTCAGCGCGATGTCGACGTCGCCGAGGCCGAGCCGGAGCAGGTTGTCGGCGGAGCCGGCGGTGGGCGCGACGATCGCCTCGTATCCGGACAGGTGCGTGGTGATCACGTCGGCGTAGGCGCCGCCGACCTGGTAGAACACGCCGGTCGTGTTGCCCGTGCCGAGTACGAGGTGGCCGTCGCGCAGATCGGTGGGGGGCTCCGGCGCGCAGCCCGCGGCGAGTGTCACCGCCGCGAGCAGCGCGAGGAGCCGCCTGGCGAGCGACGGACGCCTCACGACGGGCGGGCGCCGGGGTCGAGCGCGGTCGCCACGCGCTGGGCCAGCACGGCCGTCTCGTAGCCCACCTGCCCCAGGTCGGCACCGGACTCCGCGAGCACTGCCAGGTAGGCGCGGTCGACGACCGACATGATGAGCAGTACGCCGCCGTCCATGTCGAGCACCGACTGACGGACCTGCCCGGTCTGCATGCACTTCGCCGCGCCGACCGAGAGGCTGGCCAGGCCGCTGGTGATGGCGGCGAGCTGGTCGGCCTGGTTGGGGTCGAGCCGCTCGGAGGCGGCGAGCGCGAGGCCGTCGACGGAGACCGCCAGCGAGTACACGATGGACGGCACCTTGCGCGCGAACGAAGTCAGCAGCCAGCCCAGGTCACCGTAGTCGACGGGGGCCGGTAGGGAGTCCGTAGCGGGGTTCATCATGGGCGTCCTCCGGGGACGGCGACGAGAGGGCGGGGGGCGCGGCGGCCGAAGGGGGCGCCGTGGATTGCGGTGGTGCCGTGCGGCGGCCCGCGGCGATGCCACTGGCCAAACTGGACAGTCGAGCCCGGACCTCGTCGGGGTCGGGCGTGCCGCCCGCGCGCTGCCGGGGCGGCGCCGGCGGGGCGGGCAGGCGGCCGGCGACCGGTCCGGAGGGCAGTGCCTGCGCTGGCGCCCGCTTGGGCAGCCCGGCGGCGGTGATCCCGTCGACCGTCGCGGGAGCCATCCGCACCGGCGCCAGCCGCACAGGCTCCTCCGGCTGGGCCTCTCCCGCACGCGGCGGCGCGGCGGACGGCGCCGGGTCGGGCAGCGGCCCCAGCAACTGTCCACGGTAGAACCGCGGGGGCGGCGGGAGCGGCGCGAGGACGCGGTCCGGGAGCGTGAGTGTGGCCGCGGTGCCACCGCCGGCCACGCTGGTCAGCTGCACCCTGATGCCGTGCCGGGCGGCGAGCCGGCCCACCACGAGCAGGCCCATCGTGCCGACGAGCGTGCTGGTGAGGGCGGAGGGATGGGCGATCCGTTTGTTGGCCTCGGCAAGCCGCTCGGCGGTGAGCCCGATGCCCTCGTCGAAGATGGTCAGCGTCACGTGGTCGACCGCCTGGCGGGCGGCGACCCGGACGCTGGTGGCGGGCGGCGAGAAGCTGGCGGCGTTTTCCAGCAGCTCGGCAAGGAGGTGCACGACGTCGCCGACGACGTGCGCGGAGACCGCCAGCAGCGGCGTGGCGACCGCGTCGACCCGGGCCGGCTCCTCGATCTCCGCCGCGGCGAGCTGGATCATCTCGCGGATCGGCACCGCGTCGGTGAACCGCCGCCCGGGGTCGCCGCCGGCGAGCACGAGCAGGTTTTCCTCGTTGCGCCGCATCCGCGCGGCCAGGTGGTCGAGCGCGAAGAGGCGGGCGCGGCTGCCCGGGTCGCCCTCCTGCCGGGCGAACTCGCCGATCAGGTGGAGCTGCCGCTGCACCAGCGTCTGGCCCCGGCGGGACAGGGCGGTGAACGTGGCGGTCGTCTCCATGCGCTGCAACGCCTGCTCGGCGGCGAGCCACAGCGCCTGCCGGTGCATCGTGGCGAACGCGGTGGAGAGCTCGCCGATCTCGTCGACGCCCGGGGGCAGCATGCTGTCGACCCGCGCGCCGGATGCCTCCAGCGTGTCGCGGACACCGGACTCGTCGCGCGCGGCGGAGACGCGGGCGACCGCCGTGGGCAGCTCGCCGTGCGCGACCGTGAGCGCGGTGGCCCGCATGCGGCGCAGCCGGCGGCTGGTGCGCACGGCCTGGATGGCCGCGCCGGCCAGCGCCAGCCCGACCAGGAGGCTGGTGAGCGCGGCGGTGGCCAGCGTGCGTTTGTGCGCGGCGACCTGGAGGTCGTACGCCTCGCGCTCCATCGTCGTGGACAGCTCCGACTGCATCAGCCGCAGCCGGCGGAGCAGGCCGCTCTGCGCCGCGTACCAGACGTCGGGGTCGACCTTGAGCGAGGCGGGCGAGCCGCCGGTGGAGAGCACCTTGTCGCGCATGCCGCGGGCGCGCGTGACGTCGTTGCCGGAGACCAGCGCGTCGAAGCGGGCGCCGGTCGGCCCGGGCAGCCGCTCGATCACCTCCAGCTGGTGGTGCTCGGCGCCCTCCCACGCGGCAAGCCGCACCAGCTCGCCCGGCTCCAGGCTCTCCCGGTTGAAGACCCGCCGCAGCAGGTCGAGCTGCTCGGCGGCGAGGTGCTCCAGCTCGGTGACGAGCACGACCGCCCGGGCGCTCTCCAGCAGCCGCGGCTCGGTCAGCTGGCTCGGCACGGCGTCGGCGATGCCGATCATCGCGTGCGTCACCGCGTTGTACGCGTCGAAGACCTCGGGCGAGCCGTCGGGCGCGTTGACCGCCATCGCGCGCACGCCCGGCAGGAGGTCGAGCACGCCGTCGGCCGCGTCGAGCTTGGCGGCCAGGGCCGGCGCGGCCACGCGGGCCTCCCGCGCGGCGGCGGAGTATCGCTCGCGGGCCGCGTCGGTGCGCGCCCGCTGCGCCTCCAGGAGCTGCTTGCCGGCCTCGCCGCCGCGCAGCCGCAGCGCGATCGTCTCGGCGTGCTCGAGCTCGGCCTGGTGGGCGACCGCGATGCCGGTGCTCGCCGTGCGGGCGAGGATCCGGGCGTCGCCCGCGCGGGCGGACTCGGTCAGCGCGTCGCGGGTCTGCATCACGCCGAGCGTGACAAGACCGACGGTGGCCACGAGCACCGGAAGCAGGATGCGCACGCCGATCGAGCGCAGTGGGCCGGGTCCGAAGGGGGGCGCCGACACATGGTGCGCGCCGGCCCGGTCGTCGGTGTCGGCCACCGCACGGTGCGCGCCCTCCCGGCCAGGCGTCTCCTCGGCGGCGCGGTGGAAGCCGGCCCGGCTGGCGGGCACGCCGGCTTCGGCCTGAGCGGGCCTCTGCCCAAAGCCGCCCATCGCCGCACTCTCCCGTTCGCCGCGGGCACGATGGGCGCCCGTCCACCACCTCCGGTCCGCCGCACCGCAGGTGAGTGGCCGTGGGCGCAGGCGCCGCGCGGTCCAGCTCGATAGAGATCAGTCACCCCCCGCGGGCGACCACGCCTACGATCGCCCATTCGGCCGTTAGCGACATCCTCTGCACAGCCACCTCAGGCAGACCGATCGTGCCAGAGGTGCAACGACCACCGCCGATCTTGATCTGTCCGACCTCGTATGATCGGCGGGTACCCTATCCCCCGAGCGGGGAGCATCACGATCGCGAATTCGATTTCGCCTGCTAATGGCGATCGAGAATAGCTGCGAAAATAGCTCAGGCATTCATGAGTTACTGTGTGCGCTGTGACGAGACGTGCGGCTGAAGTCCGCCTTGATGCGCTCCTGAGCACCGCCTGCAACGTGATCGTGGAGCGCGGCCTGGCAAACACACGCACCTCCGACGTGGCCGCCGCCGCGGGCGTCAGCCAAGCGCTGGTCTTCTACCATTTCGCCACGAAAGAAAATCTGCTCGCGCAGGCGTTCGCGTACGCCGCCGAGCAGGATCTGGCACGACTGGACGCGGTCGTAAACTCCACCGTGCCGCCGCTGGAAAAGCTGAAAAAGATCCTTCGGCTGTACGCACCACAGGGGCGTTCAAAGTCGTGGGCGATGTGGATCGACGGCTGGTCGGAGTCGCTGCGGACACCGGAGCTGGAAAAGGTTTCCCGGCGCCTTGATCTGCGGTGGAAAGAGGCCCTCACCGAGGTGATCTCGGCCGGCGTCGACCAGGGCACCTTCAAGTGCGAAGAGCCGGCCGGCGCCGCCTGGCGGATCCTCGCGCTGATCGATGGGCTCGCCGTGCAGGTCGCGGTGCACGAGCGGGTGATCACACGGCGCCAGCTCAACGACTGGGTCCGGGTGAGCGCCGCCCGCGAGGTGGGGCTGGAGCCGGCGCAGCTGGCATAGCGCCCCCGTGGCGAGGAGCGCGACCCCGTCGCGGGGCCGCGCTCCCCGGTCCCAGGCCCTAACCCTTGCCGGCTTCGCCGGCCCGGCTGACCAGCGGCCGAAGGCCGCCGGCCAGCCGGTGAACGTTAGTGGCCACCGCACTAATCGAGCAGCTCGGTGACCGAGCCCGCGGCCACCGTGCGGCCGCCCTCGCGCACCGCGAAGCCGAGCCCGACCTCCATCGCGACCGGCGCGCCGAGTTCGACCGTGAGGTCGACGGTGTCGCCGGGCATGACCATCGTGGCCTCGCCCAGGTCCACCGCGCCCGGCACGTCCGTGGTCCGGAAGTAGAACTGCGGCCGGTAGTTTCCGAAGAACGGCGTGTGCCGGCCACCTTCGGCGGTGGTCATGGCGTACAGCCGCGCCCGGAACTTCCGGTGCGTGCGGATCGAGCCGGGCGCCGCGACCACCTGACCGCGCCGTACCTGGTCGCGCTTCACGCCGCGCAGCAGCACCGCCGCGTTGTCGCCCGCCTCGGCCCGGTCCAGCGACTTGCCGAACGTCTCCAGCCCGGTGGCCACAGTGGACGTCGTGGGCACGAAGCCGACCACCTCGACCGGCTCGCCGACCCGCAGCGCGCCGCGCTCCACCGCGCCGGTGACCACCGTGCCGCGGCCCGAGATGGTGAGCACGTTCTCGATCGGCATCAGGAACGGCTCGTCCAGGATCCGCGGCGGCACCGGCACGTACGAGTCGACCGCCTCGAGAAGGTCCACGATGGACTGCGTCCAGCGCGGGTCACCTTCCAGCGCGCGGAGGGCGGAGACCCGCACCACGGGCACCTCGTCGCCGGGGAACCCGTACTCGGACAGCAGCTCGCGCACCTCCAGCTCGACCAGGTCGAGCAGCTCCTCGTCCTCGACCGCGTCGGCCTTGTTCATCGCCACCACCAGGTACGGCACGCCGACCCGCCGGGCGAGCAGCACGTGCTCGCGGGTCTGCGGCATCGCGCCGTCCTGCGCGGAGACGACCAGGATCGCCGCGTCCACCTGCGCCGCCCCCGTGATCATGTTCTTCACGTAGTCGGCGTGGCCGGGCATGTCCACGTGGGCGTAGTGCCGCGTGGCCGTCTCGTACTCGACGTGTGCGATGTTGATGGTGATGCCGCGCGCGACCTCCTCCGGCGCCCGGTCGATGCCGTCGAACGAGACGAACTGGTTGACCGACGGGTCCCGCTGGGCGAGGACCTTGGTGATGGCGGCCGTCAACGTCGTCTTGCCGTGGTCGACGTGCCCCATCGTGCCGATGTTGAGGTGCGGCTTGGTCCGCACGAACTGGCTCTTGGCCATGGTGGATCAACCCCTGTTTCAGGAAAGGCTTTCTGGTACGGGAAACGGCGGGGCACCCTCCCCCCGGCGTCCGCGCGCACGACCACACCGTCCGCGATGGACGGCTTGCCCGCGGGAACGGGAGGAGGGTCAGGTATCCAGACGGACCGGCGACGCACACGCGGCGGCCGCGGCGGGCAGGCCGATGCCTGCGGGCCGCGCGAAGCCAACCGGGGCGAACATGACGATCATGATAGCCATGAACGTCGTACCGGCCAAGCGTATTTCCGAGGGCTGAATGCGAGGCGGGGAGCCAGTAACCTGGCTCCCCGCCTCTGGTGTGGGACTTGCGAGTTGGCTAGCCGAGACCGCCGCGCATGGCGCCGATCAGTTCACCGTTGGTGGTGTCGCCGGACAGCTCCCAGAAGAAGGCGCCGCCGAGACCCTGGTTGCGGGCGTACGTCATCTTGCCGCCGATCGTGGCGGGCGTGTCGTAGCTCCACCACTGGTTGCCGCAGTACGCGTACGCCGTGCCGCCGACCGTACCGTTGGACGGGCAGCGTGTCTTGAGCACCTTGTAGTCCTCGATGCCCGCCTCGTACGTGCCCGGTGCGGCACCGGTCGCCGTGCCACCGGGCGTGCTCTGCGTGACACCGGTCCAGCCTCGGCCGTAGAAGCCGACGCCGAGGAGCAGCTTGCTCGCCGGTACCCCCTTGCTCTTCAGTTTTTGGATCGCCGCGTCGGAGTTGAAGCCCTGGGTGGGGATGCCCGGGTACGCGGTGAGCGGCGAGTGCGGAGCGGTCGGGCCCTGCGGGTTGAAGGCGCCGAAGTAGTCGTACGTCATCGGCATGAGCCAGTCGAGGCTCCCTACCGCGCCCGCGTAGTCGGCCGCGTCGATCTTGCCGCCGCTGCTGCCGTCGGCCGTGATCGCCGCGGTCACCAGGTTGTTGGGGCCGAAGCGGTTGCGCAGCGCCGACATCAGGTTCTTGAACGAGTTCGGCCCGCTGTTGTCACAGGTGAGGCCGCAGGCGTTCGGGTACTCCCAGTCGATGTCGATGCCGTCGAAGACGTCCGCCCAGCGCGGGTCCTCGACCAGGTTGTAGCAGGAGTTGGCGAAGGCGGTGGGGTTCTGCGCCGCCTGGCCGAAGCCGCCGGACCAGGTCCAGCCGCCGAAGGACCAGATCACCTTGATGTTCGGGTACATCCGCTTGAGCTTGCGGAGCTGGTTGAAGCTGCCCCGCAGCGCGCCGGTGTCCCAGGTGTCCGCGACGCCGTCGACGCTGTTGGCCGCCGTGTACGCCATGTCGTAGTCGGCGTACGAGTCGCCGATCACGCACTGGCCGTTGGTGACGTTGCCGAAGGCGTACAGGATGTGGGTCAGCTTCGAGGCCGAGCCACTGGTGTGGATGTTCTTGACGAAGTACTGGCGCTGGTAGACGCCCCACTGCGCGAAGTAGCCGACGAGCTTGCGCCCGGCGGGAGGCGGCGGGCCGGTGGTCGGCGGCGCAGTGGTGGGCGGAGCGGTCGTCGGGGGTGCGGTGGTCGGCGGCGCCGTGGTTGGCGGCCTGGTGGTCGGCGGGGCGGTGGTGGGGTTGGTACCACCGCCACAGGACGCGCCGTTGATGGTGCAGTTGGTGGGGGCCCGGAACGCGCCGGTGCCGATGTAGCCCCACGACTGCGAGCCGCCCGGCGGGATGCTGCCGGCCCAGCTCTTCTTCACTGCCACGTACCGGTTGCCGGAGCGGGTGACGTCCGCGTCCCAGAAGCTGCTGATGGTGGTGCCCGCCGGCAGATCGAACTCGATCCGCCAGGTGGCGACCGCGGCGTCCGAGCCGTTGGTTACCGTGACCCGGACCTCGTGGCCGCTGCCCCAGTCTGAGCTAGCGGCAAACTGAGTGGTGACGCTTCCCGCGCCGAAGGCCGACGCCACGGGGATCGCGGCGACTGCCACCGCGACCACCGTGCTGGCCCACAGCGCACGCCGTAGGGATCTCCTCATCCGACGTCTCCCTAATTGTTAGGAAACTTTCCAGAAGGTTGATGCGACGTTACTCACACGGGCATGAACTCGTCAAGATGCGAATTTCTCGATCGACCTCGGGCTTCAACCGCTGGGCCGCCGCGTACGTACGTACCGGTGAGCGATCGGTCTCGCGAGGGGGAGGACGGCCCATGACTGCCCAGCCAGGCGAACGCATGCTGTCGTGGCTGGACGAGGACGACCCCAACCGGGGCGTCACACCTTTCGAGCCGGTGGAGGCGGCGATCGAGCTAGCGCCCACCGACGACACGTCCGCCCCCAAGAAGAAGTCCCGCCGCGAGAAGCCGCCCAAGCCTCCGAAGCCCCAGCGCGAACGGCGGTGGCGGCGCGACAGGTCCGCCAGCGAGGAGCCGGTCCCCGACGAGGTACGCCTGGTGGAGTGGGCCGCCTCCCTCAACCAGACACCGCTGCCGGAGTGGGGGACGCCCCCCGGCGACGAGCCGCCCGCGGCGCCGTCCGGCCCGGCCGCAGCCACTGGCTGGGACCAGGCCACGGCGGGGGCGCCCGCCGGCTTGGCCGCCGCCCGTGGCGAACGGAACGGGCGGCCGGAGCGGAGGACCGTGCCGCGCCCGCAGCGGGACGGTGCGGCGGGCGAGCGCGTACCCCAGGCGCCGCCCTCAGCGGCGCGGCCGGTACCTGCTCCTCGAAGGCCCGCCGACGACGCCCCGCCGGCACCGCCGCGGGCCGTACCGGCGCCGGCGGACGCGTGGCAGGACGGCACGGGGCCGGCGACGCGTGCGGACTGGTTCACCCCTCGCGACTCGGCGCCCGGCGACGCGGACTCCCCCGATGCCGTGTCCTACGACGGCCCTGGCTACGACCCGGAGCCGTACGCCGCCGGAGCGCCCGATGCCGTGTCCTACGCCCCGGCGCCGGAGGCCTACGACGCCGCGCCGGGCGGGCCCGCGCCGCACGGTGCCGCCCTATGCGGGACGGGGCGCCACGACCCGGGCCGGGACGGCGCGCGCGACACGAACCCCCAGGATGCCAGGCCGGAGAACGGCTGGAACGAGGAGCGCCCCCGCGACACCGCCTCGGAGGCCCCGGCCCGGCCGGACTGGCTTGTCTCGCCCGTGCCGGCCTCCGACGACAGGTGGACGACGACGCCCACGCGGGACGCGAACGAGCGGCCGGAGTGGGCCGTGAGCCCCGGCGACCGGCGGAGCGCCGGACCCGGCCGGGATGCCAACGAGCGCCCCGCGCGGGCCGGCGCGCCGCGCGACGGCTGGGTCACCACGCCGGCCCGCGAGCCGGCGCCGGACGGTGGCCGGACGCTGACACCGCCCGTCCGCGACCGGGGGCGGCCGGAGTGGGTCACACCTCCGGCCGAGGCGCCCGTCGACGAGTGGTCCGGACCACCCCGGGAGAGCGATCCGCCCGAGGCGTGGCCGGCGCCCCTCGACATCACGCCCGACGACGACCTGGCCGAGCCCCGAGGCAAGGGAGGCCGCCCGCCGCGCGGTCCCCGGGGTGGCCCGGGCCGACCGGCAGGGCGCCGCCGCCGGCCGCTGCTCGTCCTCGCGGTCGCGCTGACCGGCGCCATCATGGGCGTCGCGGTGTTCGCGGTCGCCACGATGTACCGCCAGGTGGTCGACGGCGACGGGCTGTCACACACGATCGCGGCGCCGGTCAACGGGCGTTCCGAGGCGGAGCTGGAGCTGGCCAGCGGCGCGGCCGCGGTCACCGTACGGAGCACGGACCTCGGCGACGACCTCTTCCAGGTCACCACTCCCGACGACGACGAGGCGGTGCCGCGCGCGACGATCCAGGGCAACCGCGTGACCGTACGCATGACGTCGAGCGACGGGGAGGGCGCCACCGCGGTCGAGGTACGGCTGAACACGCGGGTCACCTGGCAGCTCGTGTTCAGCGGCGGCGCCGACCGCCAGACCGTCGACCTGAGCGGCGGCAAGCTCTCCGGGCTGGAGATGCCGGCCGGCGCCACGCGGCTGGAGCTGACCCTCCCCAAGCCCGAGGGCACCGTGCCGATCCGGCTCGGCGGCGGGCTCGACGAGCTGTTGCTGCACGCGCCGGCCGGCGTACACACGCGGGTGAAGGCGGTCAAGGGCGCCACCAACGTGACTCTCGACCGCCTCAACCGCTCGCGGGTCGCGCCGGACACCACGTTCACGCCGAACGGCTGGGACCAGGCGAAGGCCCGCTACGACGTGACCGCCGCACAGGGCGTGGGGACGCTCAAACTCGACCGGCGTTGATCGTTGTCGCTTTCCTGCCCGCTCGTGTGGTCCCCGGGCGGATCAGTTCGCCCGCAGGGCGTCTTTGATCTTGACCCGGCCGCCCATCCGCAGCACGGCGTTGCGGTAGATGCGCCCCGCCAACCACACCAGCACGACGATGAGAAGCAGTGTGAGACCGATCGACACGACCACCTGCCACACCGGTGCGACGTCGAGGGCCGACCGCATCGGCATGAGCATCGGTGCGAAGAGCGGGATGAGCGACATCAGCGCCACGAACTCGTTGTCGGGGTCGGCGGGAAGGACGAAGACGCCGGCCACGTACGGCAGGGCGATGAGCATCAGGGCCGGCGCGGTCACGCCGGCGATTTCCTCCTGGCGGGACACGAGCGCGGCGAGTGCGGCGAACACGAGTGCGTAGACCACGTAGCCGAGCAGGAACCACACCGCCGCCCAGAGTGCCGCGCTGCCCGCGAGGGCGGACGGGAAGGTGAACGAGTCGGTCGCGTGGCCGGTCACGATGCCCGCCACCATCACGACCGCGAGTTGGGCCAGGCCGACCAGCCCGATTCCCAGCACCTTGCCGGCCATGAGCTGCCACGGTCGGATCGTCGTGAGGAGGATCTCCACGATCCGGCTCGACTTCTCCTCCACCACTCCCTGCGCCACGATCTGTCCATAGATGAGGATCGCGACGTACACAAGGAAGCTGACGACGAACGCGAGCAGCAGCCGGGCGCCCTCGTGCTCGCGCGGGGGGTCCAGGGTCCGCAGGGCGAACGAGGCCGAGTCGACGGCGCTGTTCACCGCCGCCGGGTCGCCGCCCACGCGGGTGATCTGGTCGTTGAGGGCGATCTGGCGGGCGAGCACGGTGAGGGCGCTGCGCAGGTCCTCGGACAGCTCCTGCTTGACGACCACCCGCAAGCCGGCCGGCGTGCCCATGACGAGGGCGTCAAGCTCGCCGTCACGAACCTGCCGCTCCCCCACCGTCTCGTCCACGGCGCTCGTCGTGACGATCTGCCCGACCGCCGAGGCCACCGACTGGAAGGGCGCGGCCAGTTGCGCCACGGATGGTGTGAAGCCCACCGTGCTGCCCGTGCCCCCGCCATCGATCAGCTTGGCGGCGATGACGGCTCCCACCACGGCGAGGACCATGATGATGCTGCTGATGCGATACACCTTGGAGCTGGTGCGCGCCGTGATCTCGCGGACGGTGATGAGCCGCACGGCGTCCCAGGTGCCTACCGGTGCCTCGGTCATGCCCGACTCCCTTCCGCAGCGGTCACGTCTTCGCTGACGACGTGCCTGAACAGTTCCGTCAACGAGGGACGTCGCTGGCCGAACTCGCGCACCGGCCCGGTAGCCAGCGCCGCCCGTAGCACGGTCTGGTCGTCGGTCCCGTTGTCGAGTTCGACCACCGTGCGGGTTTCGTCCCTGGACACCACGCGCACCCCGGCCAGGTCGTCGGCCCAGCCGGTGTCCGCCCGCGGCGCGTCGACGAGGATCCGCCGCGCTCCCGTCGCCCTGAGTTCGTCCACCGTCCCGATCGCGACCATCCGCCCGCTGCGGACGATGCCCACTCGGTCGCAGAGCCGTTCGACCAGGTCGAGCTGGTGGCTGGAGAACATCACCGGGATGCCCTCGGCGGCCTTCTCGCGCAGAACCTCACTCATCACGTCGACCGCGACCGGGTCGAGGCCCGAGAACGGCTCGTCGAGCACGAGGATCCGCGGATCGTGCACCAGCGAAGCGGCGAGCTGGACGCGTTGCTGGTTGCCCAGGCTCAGCTTCTGCACCTCGTCGTCGCGGCGAGCGGCGACACCGAGCCGTTCGAGCCACCGGTCGGCGGAGGCCTTCGCGGCCGCGGCGGACATGCCGTGCAGCCGGGCGAGGTAGGTCAACTGACTGCCGACACTCATCCTCGGGTACAGCCCGCGCTCCTCCGGCATGTAACCGATCCGGCGCCGGGTCGACATCGTCAACGGCCGGCCGGCCCACCGGACCTCGCCCACGTCCGGCGCCAGCACGCCCAGGATGACCCGCATCGCCGTCGTCTTGCCGGCGCCGTTGCTCCCGACGAACCCGTAGAGCTCCCCCGCGCGGACGTCGAAGGTCATGTCCCGCAGGGCGAACACCTCGCCGTAGCGTTTCGACACCCCGTCGATGTCGAGCCCGTCAGTCATGTCGCTCCCCTCATCCCGACCAACCACACGCCGGCCCGCTCAAGGTCCGTCGGACGCGCCAGCGAATCGACATCCGGCGACGTTCCATTCGGCATTGACGCCTCCGATGTCTCAAATCTTGTCTCAACATGGTGCGTCAAGCTTTGCGACAAGTCAATCCGGGACAGACGGCGGCGGGCAGTACCGCGTCGGCGTAGCTGACGCTGTCGGGCACCGCGACGGGGCCGCGCGGCGTCGCGAGTAGCGGTAATGATTCGGCTGCGCGGGGCCGACCAAGGACCTCTTCGGAGGCGGGGCACGGCCTGGCAACCCGTCAGCTCTGGCACTGGCGGCGGGTCGGGCAGAGCCCAGCCTCAGCAGGTCGACACGAGGGGGCGTATGCCGCAGGCGCGGCCATGCCCTAGGAAACAGCCCCTAGGCGGGCAGCTTGCGGCGGCCGGCGAAGCCGCACTCCAGGCGGTGGTACCAGCCGATGTCGCGGTCGCCCTCCAGCCAGCACCACAGCACCGGGCGGCCGTCGCGCTCGCCGGCGAAGTCGAGCAGCACCGGCGCGTACCCCTTCACCTGGATGTCGTGCTCGCCGAGCTCGTCCAGGATGCCGTAGATGCGCGCCTCCAGCGCCTTGACCTCGGGGAGGCCGCCGTGCGGGCTCGTGCCGCCGTCGGCCAGGTCGGCGTGCAGCTCGGCGAGGTCGGCGCGGAGCACGATCAGCTCGTCGATGCGGGGACGCAGCGTGGCGAGAAGATGGCGAGCCTGGGCCAGAGTGAACACGTCCGACAGTATGGGGCATTCGTTGAGCGGTCATGGAGCTGCCCGATTTGTCGGGATACCGACTACACAAAGTAATCAACGACGTCGACCTCGACGGCGTGGTCGTACGCGGCCTGCGCGGCAGTTTCCACCGGCGCGCCGACGGCCCGGTCGGGTCGGCGGTGCTCACCGTCGGCGTCTACAGCTACGCCGGGGCCGATCTCCTGATGGCCTGGGGGTACGTGGGTGAGCCGCACTGCCGCTTCAACGCGGTGCGCCGCGCCGACGGCTCGTGGGAGCCGCCCCGGCAGGGCTGCCCACCGGTGACCAGAGTGCACGACGGCGGGCAGGTCACCGCCCTCACGCTCGGCGAGCACGTCCTGCCCACCGAACCGATGACCGGCCCGCCGTCGGGTGAGGCGCGCGCTCCGGGTCCGGATGGTGTCCTGCCGGCGGTCGGCGGGCCGGGAGGACTCGGACCTTGGCCGCCGCCGGCCGCCTGGGCGACCGACAGCGGATCCTGAGCGGGGCGCTGCCCCTGGTCTCTCTGAAGTTGTGCACTTCATTCACGTATTGGGCGCCCGCCTGCTGCGGGGTAAGGCGGGCGCCCCGCGCTCCGGTGGAGCGCGGCCTAACGGGGTGCGTGCGCCGGCGCGGGGGAAGGCGCGGTCCGGCGCACGTACAGCAGTGACGCGGCGGTCAGGCCCAGCCCGGTCACGAACGCCACCGCGTGCACGACCGGGTGCACGATCGGCACGAACGCGATTACCGCCACCGGCACTTGGACGACCGCCACGAGAGTCATCAGTAGCCCTCGCCGCCGGCCGCCCCAGAGGTACGCGGTCCAGATCGGCGCGGTCACCACGGCCAGCACGAGCACGTCGAGCACGGTGTGCAGGACAGGACTCGTGACCTTGTCGTGAGCGAACGCGGACGCCGGTGCCGAGACCCAGAGAGCCGCCGCGACACCACCGAGAATCACCGCGAGACGTCGCATGCCATACCTCCCTGAGTGCCGCTGTCACTACTCCCTGTCATGAACCCTAGGAGGGTGGAGAGCGGCCCGGAAGGGATGAACGCGTGAGTGAATCAGGAGCACCCGAGAGTGTCGGGCTTTCCTGATCTTGTGGCTACTCGCTCTGCTGGGCGAGCTGCCGGGCCCGGTCGCGGGCGGCCTCCAGGGCGGCCAGCAGGGCGGCCCGCACGCCGTGGTTTTCCAGCTCGCGGATCGCGGAAATCGTCGTTCCCGCAGGTGAGGTGACCGCCTCGCGGAGCTTCACGGGGTGCTCGCCGGAGTCGCGGAGCATGACGGCCGAACCGATGGCGGTCTGCACGATCAGCTCGTGCGCCACCTGGCGGGGCAGCCCGAGCAGGATGCCCGCATCGATCATGGCTTCGACCAGCAGGTAGAAGTACGCCGGGCCGGAGCCGGAGAGCGCGGTGACCGCGTCCTGCTGCGACTCGGGGACACGCAGCGTGGCGCCCAGCGGCTTGAACATCTCCTCGGCCAGCGCCAGGTGCGCCGCGGTGGCGTGCGGGCCCGCCGAGATAGCGGTCATCGCCTCGTCGACCAGCGCGGGCGTGTTGGTCATGACCCGCACGACCGGCGTGCCCTCGGGCAGCCGCCGCCCGAAGAAGCTCGTCGGCAGGCCGGCGCAGAGCGAGATGACCAGCTTGTCGGCGGGCACCTTGGCGCCGATGTCGCCGAGCAGGGCGGCGGCGTCCTGTGGCTTGACCGCGACCGCGAGCACCTCGGCCTCGGCGACGGCGGTGAGGTTGTCGACCACGCGTACGCCGTACCGCTGGGTCAGCTCCTCGGCCCGGGCGGGGCGGCGGGTCGTGGCCATCAGCTTGTCGGCCGGCCAGCCCGCGCGCAGCAGCCCGGAGAGCATCAGCTCACCGATCTTGCCCGCGCCGATGACGGCGACCGTGTGCACTCCTGGTGCCATCAGCCCATCCTCCCCCTCACGACGTGAACCGGCGCGCCACCCCTGGGCGGCGCGCCGGTCGGACGCCGGGTCTCAGCTGCCGAAGAAGACCTCGGCCTCGGTGTAGCGCTCCAGCGGCACGGTCTTCAGCTCGCCGGTGCCCTCCTTGAGCGGTACGCGCACGATGTCGGTGCCGCGCAGCGCCATCATCTTGCCGAAGTCGCCCTCGTGCACCGCGTCGATCGCCTGGAGGCCGAAGCGGGTCGAGAGCACCCGGTCGAACGCGGTCGGCGTGCCGCCGCGCTGGATGTGGCCGAGCACCACCGTGCGGGCCTCCTTGCCGGTCTTCGCCTCGAGCTGCTCCGCCAGCCACTGGCCGATGCCGCCCAGGCGCACGTGCCCGAACGCGTCCAGCTCCTGGTTGTGCAGCACCATCTGGCCGTCGAGCGGCTGCGCGCCCTCGGCGACCACGACGATCGGCGCGTACTGGTGCTGGAAGCGCTTCTCGACGTACTGGGCGACCTGCTCGACGTCGAACTGCCGCTCGGGCAGCAGGATCACGTTGGCACCGCCGGCGAGGCCGGCGTGCAGGGCGATCCAGCCGGCGTGGCGGCCCATGACCTCGACGACAAGCGTGCGGTGGTGGCTCTCCGCCGTGGTGTGCAGGCGGTCGATCGCCTCCATCGCGATGTTGACGGCCGTGTCGAAGCCGAACGTGTAGTCGGTCGCGTTGAGGTCGTTGTCGATGGTCTTCGGCACGCCGACCACCTTGACGCCCAGCTCGTCGAGCTTGGTGGCGACGCCGAGCGTGTCCTCGCCGCCGATGGCGACGAGCGCGTCGACGCCGAGGGAGGCCAGGTTCTCCTTGATCTTCTCCACGCCCCCGTCAATCTTGAACGGGTTGGTGCGGGAGGAGCCGAGAATGGTGCCGCCGCGCGGAAGGATGCCACGCACCTCCGCGATGCCCAAGGGCTTGGTCTGGCCCTCCAGGGGACCCCGCCAACCGTCGCGGAAGCCCACGAACTCGTGCCCGTAGGTGGCCACGCCCTTGCGCACCACCGCTCGGATCACCGCATTGAGACCTGGGCAGTCACCGCCGCCGGTGAGCACGCCGATACGCATGATGTCCTCAATCCTCCTGGCATTTGTGAATGAAGATGGCCCGTCGGCGTCGTTGCCGGGCCCGGGGCGGAGCCGTCAATTGCGCACTCTAATCGCCCTGTCTGAACACGGGATGGCCGGGTTCAACCCATTGCCCGCCAGCGTGCCAGGTTGTGGCGGGCATCGACCAGCGCGTCGTGGCGGTCGGCTTCGGCGCCCGGCAGCGGGGGGCGGCCCCGGTCGTCCCAGCGCTGCCGAAGGTCCTTCGTGAACCGGGGTATCTCCCGGGGCAGCGCCGGCATCGCCCCCCAGAGCTGGGCGAGCGCCACGTGGTCGTACGCCGCGTACCAGGCCCACAGCTCCAGCCGCTCCTGGCGGCCGCGCACCGGCTCCATCAGGAAGTCGTACAGGTCGTCGCGGATCCGCTCGCGGGAGCGCCACGCTGGGTCGGCCGGCGAGGGGAGGCGGTCCAGCACGTTTCGCCGTACCCAGGGCACGGCGCGGGAGTCGTCGAACTCGGTCGAGACCGCGTAGAACTCGCGGCCGTACTCGTCGACGACACCGATCGAGACGAGGTCGACCAGCCGGCCGTCCTCGATGAACTCGCAGTCGTAGAAATAGCGGTACACCATCGGTGGACCATCATGCCCGGTGTCCTCGATCAGGTGGAAATGGCATATGCCCGCACACCGGTCTTCACAAGCGACGAGCCGGCCAGGAAAAAAGCGACCCCCCGCGCTTTCCCTGGCCGGCCCCTCATCCCCGCCGCCGGACCCGCCGTGGCCCCCGTATGTTCCCCCACCTGCGACGGACCTGACATCTAGCCTGCACGTATCCTGAGACTCTGACTGTCGCCGATGTGATCGCAGGGGTGTACAGCACGCGACACGCGGGACAGCATGTGGTGTTGACAGGCCCGCCACTGGCGGTGATTGTTGTGTGTTCGACCTGTTTCTGCCTCGATGGCAGGCGAAACGGGAATGTGGTCCTTACCGGGGAGGGGTTGGACCGTGGAAGGTCGCCTGCCGGATCCTGGCGACGCACTGACGGGCGTCGAGATGTTCGCCGGTCTCGAGCCCGAGGCGCGACAGCGGGTCATCAATGCGGCGGTGCCGCGCACCTACCGCAAGGGTCAGCTCCTGTTCGTGGAGAGTGATCCCGGCGACTCCCTCATCGTGCTCAAACGCGGCGCTGTCGCCGTCTTCCGCACCTCGCCCACCGGCGAGCGCGCCGTCCTCTCCGTGGTCCGCCCGCCCGACGTGATCGGCGAGGTCTCGCTTCTCGACGCCTCGACCCGGTCCGCCTCCGCCGAGGCCATCGAAGACTGCACCGCGCTGGCGCTGTCCCGCCCCGCGTTCATGGATCTGGTCCACAACAATCCCCGCATCCTCGACGCGGTCATGCGCTCCCTCGGCTCGCTCATCCGCCGCCTCACCGAGCAGAACGCCGACCACGTCTTCCTCGACCTGCCCGGCCGGGTCGCCAAGACGCTCGTCAGGCTGGCCGGCGAAAACCAGGCGCCCATGATCACCATTGAGCTCAACCAGAGCCAGCTCGCCGAGATGGCCGGCGGCTCCCGCCAAAGCGTCAACCAGGCCATCGGCTCTTTCGCCAGCCGCGGCTGGCTGCGCACCGAAGGACGTCGCATCGTCGTCACCGACGTGGCCGCCCTCCGGCGCCGGGCGGGCATGGCCGACCGCTGAGTGGGTGATTCGGCCGACTGCCCGCTTCCCGGGCGGGCGAGCCGCGGCGATACTCGATTTGGTACGGGCCCGACCACGCCCTACCTTCCCGGGAGGACGCATCTCCGCCCCATGCCCTCGGTGCGCCCGGCCAGCCGCGCCCGCGGATCGCTTCTGCGCGGGGTGCGGCGCCGAGCTCAGCCCCGCCTGCGCGCGATGCCAGCGGCCGTACTCGGCCGGCGCGGCGTACTGCACCGGGTGCGGGGCGGGCCTCGGCCCGGGCCAGGCCGGGACGCCCCAGGAGGACCGCCGGCGGATCAGCGTGCTCTTCGTCGATCTCATCGACTTCACGCCGTACGTGGAGAGCAGCGACCCCGAGCTTGTCCGCGCCATGCAGACCGGCTTCTTCTCGGCCGCGCGGCGGGTCGTGGGGCAGTACGGCGGCGTGGTGGAGAAGTACATCGGCGACGCGGTGATGGCCCTCTTCGGCGCGCCGGTCGCCACCGAGAGCGACCCGCTGCGGTGCGTGCGGGCCGGGCTGGAGCTCCAGCGCGTACTCGCGGGGTTCGCCGGTGACCTGCGCTTCCGCGTGGGCGTGGCGACCGGCGAGGCGATCGTCGACGTGGCCGCCGCCCGCGACGGTGGGCAGGCGATCGTGGCCGGCGACGTGGTCAACACCGCCTCCCGGCTACAGGCGGTGGCGCCGCCCGGCGGAGTGCTGGTCTGCGGCACCACGTACACGCTGACCCGTACCCGGATCAGGTATGCGGCCCGCCCCGCGGTGACGCTGCGCGGCCGCTCGGCGCCGACCGAGGTGTGGCTGGCGGAGGCGCCGCTGCGCGCGGCGCGCGCGGACCGCGCGGCCGACGCCACACCGATGATCGGCCGGGAGCACGAGCTGCGGCTCCTCGACAACGCGCTGCACCGCGCCCTCGACGACCGCGCGCCGCAGTTGGTCACCCTCCTCGGCCACGCGGGCGTCGGAAAATCCCGCCTGGTACGCGAGCTGCACGCGCTCGCGCCGGCGGCACCGGTCACCTGGCACGTGGGAAACTGCCCGCCGTTCGGTGACGACGTGGCGTTCGCCGCGCTGGCCGACATCGTCAAGGCGGAGACCGGCATCCTCGACACCGACACCGCCCCCACCGCCGCCCGCCGGCTGGCCGCCACGGTCGCCGACCTGGTGCCGCCGGCGGAGGCCGACCGGCTCGTCGACGCGCTCCGCCCGCTCGTGGGGCTGGACGGCAGCCGCCTGCCCGCCGAGGAGGCCGAGTCGGCGTGGCGGCGCTTCCTGGTCGCGCTCGCCGCCCGCCGCCCCACCGTGCTCGTCTTCGAAGACCTGCACTGGGCCGGCGACACCATGCTGCGCTTCCTGGAGCTGCTCGCCGCGTCCGCCCGCGACGTACCGCTGCTGCTGCTCTGCACCGCCCGTCCCGAGCTGCTCGACCAGGCGCCCGGCTGGGCCGGCACCAGCTCGCTCGCGATCACGCTGCCACCGCTGCCCGACACCGGCATCGCCGCTCTCTACAGCCACCTGTTCGGCCGGGGTCCGCTCTCCGCCGACATGCTCGGCCCGCTCGTCGAGGTCGCCGACGGCAACCCCCTCTACGCCCACGAGTACGTGCGGATGCTGATCGAGCAGGGCGCGCTGCGCCAGTCCGGACGCGGCTGGTCGCTCGACTCAGAGCGCGAGCTGACCATGCCCGACAGCGTCCACGGCGTGATCGCCAACCGCATCGACCTGCTCGACAGCGAAGACCGGCAGGCGCTGCTGGCCGCCTCGGTGGTGGGCACCTCGTTCTGGCCCGGCGCGGTCGCGGCCGCGCTCAGCCGCCCGGTCGAATGGGTCGAACGCTGCCTGCGCCGCCTCGAACAGCGCGACTTCGTGCACGAGCGGCCGCAGTCCACGATCGCCGGCCAGGCCGAATACCGCTTCCGCCACGTGCTGGTCCGCGACGTCTGCTACCGCCGCCTGCCCCGCACCGAGCGGATCGCCCGCCACGAGCGCACCGCCGGCTGGCTCGACGCGCTCTCCCACACGCGCGGCACCGACCTCGCCGAGGTGCTGGCCCACCACCGCTGGGCCGCGCACCACATCGCCCGGCGGCTCGGCATCCGCGCCGACCGGTACGCCACCGCCGCCCGCGAGGCGCTGCACCGGGCCGCCCGCCGGGCGTACGCCCTGCACGCCCTGGACGCTGCCGCCGCCCATGCCGAGCGCGCCCTCGCGCTGCCCGGCGACCCCGGCCTCGACCTGGAGCTGCTCGCCGCCGAGGTCTCGTTCCACCGGCTCGGTGATCTCGACGTGGCCGCGCTGACCGCCCTCGCCGACCGTCTCTTCGCCGCCGGCGACCACGCCGGTGCCGCCCGCGCCTGGACGCTGCTCGGGCAGGCAGCCTGGGTACGCGCCGACCGGACGGCCGCGCTGTCCAGCCTGGACCGGGCGGTCGAGCTCTTCGACAGCCTGCCGGACAGCGCGCCGAAGGCCGACGCGTACGCCGAGCTGGGCCGCCTGCACATGCTCAACTACGAGCGCGACCCCGCGATCGAAGCCGCCACCGCGGCCGCCGAGATGGCCGAGCGGCTGCTGACGTCGGCCCCCGGTGGCCCGACGGCCGGGCCGGGAGTGGTCGAGCTGATCGCCAACGCGCGCATCACGGTGGCCGCCGCCCGCTACCAGTCCGGCGACCGGGCCGGCCTCGACGAGTTGCGCGAGGTGACCGCCTTCTGCCGCGAACGCCACCTCCTCGCCCTCCCCCGCGCCGTGCAGAACCTCGCCTGGGCCACCCGCGAGGAGGGCGACTGGGTCGGCTCCGACGCGCTCCTCGGCGGCGGTACGGGCCGGGGCGTGCTGGCGACCGGCTACTCGGGCGAGGCGATGCGCGCGTACTTCGCCGGCGACTTCCCCGCGCTCCTCGCCGCCGCCGACGCGTTCCTGCACACGCCCACGGGCCGGTGGGACATGCAGGTGCGAGGGCTGCGTTCGGTGCTGCGCATCCTGCGCGGCGAGCCGCACGCCGACGACGTGGACGAGGCGCTCGACACCGCCCGGGGCAGCGGCTTCCACCGGCCGTACTGGACCGCGCTCGGCCTTGGCGCGCTCTGCCGGGCCCTCGACGGCCGCGAGCGCGAGGCGGCCGTGCTGCTCGACGAACTGGTCGCCGCCTGGCGCTCGATCCCCGCCCTGGCCAGCGGCGAGTGGGTCGCGGCGGCGGCGTACGCGGCGGCCCTCACCGGCCCCGACGCGGCCGGGTCGCTGCGGGCGGCGCTGGCCGAGGTGCCACACCGTACCCCCTGGTCGGAGGCGGCACTGCACACGGTGTCGGCGGCGGCTCGCGAGGCGCGCACCGCTCCCGGGCCGGCCGGTGGTGAGGGCGTGCCGGGCGCCGGCCCGGCTCCGGTGAGCGGCGCGGCGGCCGGCTTCCTGGCGGCGGCGGAGATCTACGCGGGCATCCCGGACGCGACCGACCGCGTGCTGGCGCTGGCGCTCGCGGCGGGCGAGCTGCGCCGGTCGGGCGACCACGCCGCGGCCGAGTCCACGCTCCAGGAGGTGCGGGCGTTCGCCCATCGCAACCAGGCACCGGGCCTGCTGCGACTGGCCCAGGGCGCCACGCCGGACGCCAGCCACGCGCCGATCCTCGCCTCCTGAGCCCGCGCGAGAGCGCCGGCGGTAGGAGGGGTCAGGCGGCCACCGGGGCGGGCGGGGGCTCGGCGCCGGTGTCTGAGGGGGGCGTGGCCGACGAAGTGGCCTTGGCCTGCTGGGTCTTGACCTTCTGGGCGTAGATGTCGACGTACTCTCGGCCCGAGAGCTCCATCAGCTCGTACATGATCTCGTCGGTGATGGCCCGCTCGACGAAGCGGTCGCCCGCCATCCCCGCGTACCGGCCGAAGTCGAGCGGCCGCCCGAAGCGGATCTTCACGCGCTGGATCTTGGGGATGATCTTGCCGGGCGGCTGGATCTCGTCGGCGTTCAGCATCACGACCGGGATGACCGGGGCGCCGCTCTCCAGCGCCAGGCGCGCGACACCGGTCTTCCCCCGGTAGAGGCGACCGTCCGGCGAGCGCGTGCCCTCGGGGTAGATGCCGGCCAGGTTGCCCTCGCGCAACACTCGCAACTGCGTGTCGAGCGCCGCCTGCGCGGCCCGCCCCCCGGAGCGGTCGACCGGGATCGTGCCGGTGCCGACGAAGAACATCTTGACCAGCCAGCCCTTGAGCCCCTTGCCAGTGAAATACTCGGCTTTGGCAACAAAGGTGACTTTCCGCTTGACCATCAACGGCATGAAGATCGAGTCGGAGAACGACAGGTGGTTGCTCGCGATGATGGCCGGCCCGCTGTCCGGCACGTGATCACGACCCTCGACCTGCGGCCGCCAGATCAACCTGAGCCATGGGCCCAGGAGGATGTACTTGAGCAACCAGTACAGCACAGGCGTCCTTCCCGCAGAGGTCCGCGCACGGAACCGTCGGCATGAGCCTACGAAGCGGGTACGCCGCGCCACAACGCACTCCCCGAACCAGTCCTCGCCGTGTCACGATTCAGTGCACGGACCGCACACCCGCGTGTGGTGCGTAAGCCCGACCGACCCGGCGCCACGAGCGCCAGCGAGGAGTGTGTGCGGTGTCAGCGGGTGGTGCCCGGCGGGGGCGGCGGGACAACGGGCTCGACGCGACTGAGTACGCCGTGGCCGGCGACGTCGACCCCCGGGTCGGCGAGCACCTCCTCGACGTGTTGGCCGCCGGCGGCATCGCGGCCTACCTCCAGCCATCCGCCGATCTCAATCCTGTGACTCGCACGACCACCATCCCGCCACGCCCCACCGACCGGCTGTACGTCGATCGCGCCCACCTCGAGGTCGCCCGCGACCACCTGGCCAAGCTGACCGAGGCGCCGACGCCGGAGCGGCCGGCGGTCGACGTCGAGGCGGAGTGGCAGCGGATCGTGGCCGGCTTCCACAGCGAGGTGGCGGAGCGCACACCGCCGTGGCCGGCGGCCGAGGAGGCCGCCCCGGTGCAGAAGAGCGAGCCCCTGCCCGACGCGACCCTGGTGAGCGGCGTCACCCTCGGCCGCCGCGAAGAGGAGCAGCCGTCCCTTTTGGACGGTCTCGACACCTTTGGTGCCGACCTGCCCGGCGATGACGACGAGGGCTACACGCCACCGCCACCGCCACCGTTCCCCCGCATCTCGAAGTACGCCGTGCTGGGCATCGTCGCCATCATCGGCGGCTTCGTGCTCTTCCTCTTCCCCGATCTGCTCCCGGCCGACCGGAGCATCACCACGCTGCTCGGGTTCACCGCGATCCTCGCTGGCTTCGTCACGCTGATCTGGCGCCTCCGCTCGGGCGACGACGAAGACGCGGACCCCGACGACGGCGCGGTCGTCTGACGGCGTTCCCCTCGCACCGAGCGGGTGAGCTGGCCCGTTACGGAAAACTTCGCGTCAGACAACGCCTGAGACAGAGAAATTCATCTACTGCTGTCTCCGTTGCGTAACGCTTGTGTAACTTGGCGTCAGTAGGAATACTCCTATCACGCCAATTCCCCCGACCATGGCGCGCGGTTTGTCGATGGTTCTTCCGATCGCCGCCTCCGCCGAAACGAGGTGCCGAATGCGGCAGAGTTCCCTCGTGGTGGTGGCCAACCGCCTGCCCGTCGACGACACGGTCGCGCCCGATGGCGCCTGTGAGTGGCGACGCAGCCCAGGCGGCCTGGTCAGTGCCCTGCACCCCATCCTCCACCACACGCCCGCGACA
Source organism: Phytohabitans kaempferiae (assembly GCF_042433955.1). Taxonomy (NCBI): domain Bacteria; kingdom Bacillati; phylum Actinomycetota; class Actinomycetes; order Micromonosporales; family Micromonosporaceae; genus Phytohabitans; species Phytohabitans kaempferiae. Next base: position 31,473 of record NZ_JBHLUH010000091.1, read on the forward strand.
TGGGTGGGCTGGGCCGGCGGCACCGGTCCGGCACCGAGCCTGCCCGATGTCGACGGCGTACGCATGCACACGGTGGCCCTCACCGCCGAAGACGTGCGCGAGCACTACGAAGGCTTCGCCAACGCCACCCTCTGGCCGCTCTACCACGATGCCGTCGAGCAGCCCGTCTACCACCGCCGCTGGTGGGAGTCGTACCAGCGGGTCAACCAACGCTTCGCCGAGGCGGCCGCGGAGATCGCCGAGCCCGGTGCGGTGGTGTGGGTGCAGGACTACCACCTCCAGCTGGTGCCCGGCATGCTCCGGGAGCTCCGCCCCGACCTGCTGATCGGGTTCTTCCTGCACGTGCCGTTCCCGCCGCCGGAGCTGTTCATGCAGCTCCCCCGCCGCGCCGAGCTGCTGCTCGGCATGCTCGGCGCCGACCTGGTCGGCTTCCAGCGGGCCCAGGCCGCGCACAACTTCGCCCAGCTCTGCGCCAAGGTGCTCAACGTGCCGGCCACCGACCGCCGCATCGCGGTCGAGGATCGGGTCGTGCGCATCGGCGCATTCCCGGTCTCGATCGACATGGCCGAGATGGAGCAGCTCGCCCGCAGCCCCGAGGTGGTCGCGCGCGCGAGACAGTTCCGGGCCGACCTCGGCGAGCCGCAGCACATGATCCTCAGCGTCGACCGCATGGACTACACCAAGGGCATCGAGCACCGCCTCAAGGCCTACAGCGAGCTGCTCGCCGACGGCCACGTCAAGGTCCGCGACTCGGTGATGGTGCAGGTGGTCGTGCCCAGCCGCGAGCGCGTCGAGCAGTACCAGGTGCTGCGCGACCGGGTCGAGCACAAGGTCGGCCGGATCAACGGCGAGTTCGGGCGGGTCGGCGAGCCCGCCATCCACTACCTCAACCAGCCCTTCGACCGGGCCGGGCTGGCCGCCCTCTACCGGGCCGCCGACATCATGGTGGTCACCCCGCTCCGCGACGGCATGAACCTGGTCGCCAAGGAGTACGTGGCCGCCCGCGTCGACAACACCGGCGCGCTGGTGCTGAGCGAGTTCGCCGGCGCGGCGGCCGAGCTGACCCAGGCGTACCTGGTCAATCCGCACGACCTCGACGGCCTCAAGCTCACGCTCATGCACGCCAAGGAGGCGTCGCCCGGCGACGTGACCGCCCGGATGGGCGCGATGCGCGAGTACCTACGCGCCCACGACATCCAGGCGTGGGCCCGCTCCTACCTCACGGCCCTCGACCACACCGGCTCGCTGGCGGCACGCCTGACCGCGGACTGAGCACGGTCCCGGCCGGCGCTGGTGGCCGGGCTGAGGCAGCGGCACCGGTGCGCGGTGCCGCCGCCTCGCGTACGTCCGGTCTCTTGTGGGCGGTGCCCTGTTGTCCTCCGTCCCGCGCGTTCGTGGTGGCGCTCAGGCGCTGGCCCGGCACGGCACGGCGGCGCTGGCCCGGCACGGCACGGCGGCGCTGGCCCGGCACGGCACGGCGGCGCTGGCCCGGCACGGCACGGCGGCGCTGGCCTGGCACGGCACGGCGGCGCTCTGCGCTGCCGGGAGCCGGGAGCCGGGACGGAGCGTGAGTCAGGACCGAGGGCCGGGTCAGGCGCCGCCCTTTTCGAGCCAGTCGAGGATCGCGTCGATGGGCTCGCGCCACCGGGCGTCGAGCATCAGGTCGTGGCCCATGCCGGGGAAGAGCAGGGGCGCGCCGCCGTATCGCCGCGCCGCGCGGGTCAGGGCGGACGCCGGCACCACGCGGTCGTCGGGGCTCCCCACCACCAGCACGGGCGGGTCGCCCACGGCGGGCTCGGGCGCGCGGTGGAGCAGTAGCTGCCACTGCGCGCGGGCGGAGGCCCGGCCGAGGCGCGCGACGTAGCCCTTCGCCACCGCGTCCGGCACTTCCCGGCTGAAGAGCTGGCGGCGGCTCAGCCGCAGCCGGCCCCCGAGGATCGCGGGCAGCGTGCCGGCGGGGTTTCGGCGCAGCGCCGCCCCGAGGATCGCCCAGCCGCCGAGCACCGGCGCCGCCAGCACCGCCGCCCGCGCGGGGTAGCGCGCCATCGCCCGCTCCACCACCAGGGCCCCGGCGCCGTGCCCGACCAGCACGGCCTGCCGGGGCAGGCTCGCCGCCGCCTGCACGACATCATGCTGGTACGCCCGCAGCGAGGCGCCCGGCGTGCCGCCGCTGCCGCCATGACCCCGTGGGCTGACCGCGTGTGCCGGGAAGCCACGGCCGGCGGCGTGCTCCAGCCAGTGCTCGGCGAAGGCCCACGCCCCGTGCCCGAAGCCCGGCACGAACAGCACCGGCGGCTTGCCCTCGTCGACCTCCGGCGTGGCGCTGAGCACCTCGCGCCGCACCGGCGGCACCGGCTTGGCCCAGTCTTCGAAGCGGATGAGGCGGGATCCCCGCGGAAACGTGGAGCGCAGCGGAGCGTTTCGGTGGGGTGCATTCATGAGCGCGCCTCCGCCAGCCCGTCGATCATCTTTTGCAGCGCCCGCAGGTAGTCCACATGGCTCACCTCGAACCAGTGCCGCGGCGTGTCCTTGACCTTGGCGCCGGACCAGGCGCGGTCGGGCTCCTTGGCCACCGCGCGCGTCCAGAACTCGCCGGCCCGCTGCGGCGCCGACTCGCGCAGCCGCAGCCACCGCGCGATGGCCACGGTCTGCCAGTGCACGAGCGGGAGGATGCCCGAGTCGGACTCCAGCAGCCCGGCCACCGCGAGCGTGGGGTGGCGCCGGGAGAACGCGTGCAGGTGCAGCCGCGGCCGCCCCTCCGGCGTCGCGGACAGCGCCTCCGGTGCCAGAAACTCGAAGCGCGGCCGGTAGCCGGTCGCCGCGATCACCAGGTCGGGCTCGACCTCGGTGCCGTCGGTGAGTTCCACGCTGTACGTCCGGAAGCGGGCAACCTCGGGCAAGGGCGCGATGCCACCGTGCCCCACGTGATAGACGAGCTGGCTGTTGACGATCGGATGGGTCTCGAAGACCCGGTGGTCGGGCCGCCGCATGCCGAAGCGCCGCAGGTCGCCCACCGCCAGCCGCAGCGTGCGGTGAAACAGCCACTGCCGCACGCGGAGCGGGAGGCGCAGCCGCAGCACCGAGTCGTGAAACTGGTCGGTGGGGCGGCCGAGCAGGTACTTGGGCGCGTACCAGTAGCCGCGCCGGGTCGAGTGCCAGCAGCGGGACGCCTGCTGGGCCGCCTCGACCGCGATGTCGCACCCCGTGTTGCCACCGCCGATCACCAGCACGCGCTTGCCGCGCAGCTCGGCCGGATCCTTGTACGCCGACGAGTGGATGACCTTGCCCTTGAACTCGTCGAGCCCGTCGTACACCGGAAGGTTGGGCGACCAGTTGTGACCGTTGGCGACGACGACGGCAGCGTATCGGTGGGTCCGCTCCGCACCGTACCCCCCGGTGCTGCGGGTCGTCACGTCCCACCGCAGCCCGTCGGCCGGCTCGACCTTGACCACCTCGGTGCCGAACCAGATGTGCGGGCGCAGGTCGAAGTGGTCGGCGTATCGCTCCAGATAGGAGAGCACCTGGCTGTGGTGTGGATAGTCCGGCCAGTCGTCCGGCATCGGAAAGTCGGGGTACTGCGTAAACGGCTTGGACGAGATCAGGTGCGTGCTGGCGTAGACGGGGCTGCGGTCGTGCCGCCAGTTCCAACCCCCGGCGACGCCGGTCTCGCGCTCGTAGCAGTCGACGCCGAAGCCGGCTTCCCTGAGGTTTTTGATGGCGGCGAGGCCGCTTGGGCCGGCGCCGACGACGCAGACGGTCTCACCGCGGTCGTAGACCGGGCGCCCATCTCGCCACAGGGTCGCGCTGTCGTGGTCGGTGGAGGTGGTCACCGAGTCTTCTCCTTGAAATTGGCGCTGCGAAATCCTCTCGGCTGCCCGCCCCGTTTGTCCACCCCCGCCGGAATGTTTCGGCGCGCCCGCCCGCAAACCCCGCCCGATCGGGTCACTGTCAGGGCCACAGCCCACTCAACGCCCGAACAAACGGCAATGTCAGGGACATGGCCCGCGCAGCCCCGAACAAGGGGCAACGTCGGGGACACGGCCCACTCAACGCCCGACCAAGGGGCAATGTCGGGGACACGGCCCACTCAACGCCCGACCAAGGGGCTATGTCAGGGACACGGCCCACTCAACCCCCGACCAACCGGCAATGTCACGGACACGGCCCACTCAACGCCCGACCAAGGGGCAATGCCAGGGACAAAGCCCTCTCAACCCCCGACCAACCGGCAATGCCAGGGACACAGCCCCCTCAACCCCCGACCAAGGGGCTACGTCACGGACACAGCCCACTCAACCCCCGACCAAACGGCAATGTCGGGGACACAGCCCACTCGACGGCGGCGTTGTCCACAGGGACAGACACGGGGCGGCCCTACGGGCCAGAGTTTCAGGGGTGGGAAGAGAGCCTCGGCGGCCTGCCGCCCTCGTGGGGAAGGTCTTTCTTGGGCGGGCCGCGGTCGCCAAGGGCCTGCTCACCACCAAGCAGTTGCGCAGCAGCGCCTGGCGGCCGCTCTTCCGCGGTGTCTACGCCGACGCCTCGCTCGCGATCACGCATCGACACCGCTGCCTCGCGGTATGTCGCTACTTCCTCCCGCCGAGCGGCGCTGTCGCCGGGCGTTCGGCGGCCGCGCTCTACGGTGCCGGCACCCCGGGCGACACCGACCCGGTGGAGGTCGTCGTCCCTCGACCCGCCCGGTTCGGCCCGGTGACCGGCCTCCGCGTCCACACCGCCGACCTCGCGACCGGCGATCTGCGCGACCTCGACGGTGTACGCACCACCACGCCCGCGCGGACCTGCTGGGACGTGGCGCAGTGGCTGGACCCGGTGGAGGCGGTCGTCGTGATCGACATGCTGCTCCGGAGCCGCCTTGTGAGCGTCGCCGACCTCGAAGCCTTCGCGGCGTGCCGCGCGGGGGCGCGGGGCTGGCGCCGCCTACGTGCGGCCACCGCGCTCGCCGACCCCGGCGCCGAGTCGCCGCAGGAGACCCGGCTCCGCGTACGCCTTGTGCTGGCGGGGGGTGCCACGACCGGTCACGCAACACGTCATCGAGCGCCGCGACACCTTCCTCGCCCGCGTAGATCTCGCCTGGCCGGAGCAGAAGGTGGCGGTGGAGTACGACGGCGCCTGGCACTCGGACGGCGAGCAGCTCCACCGCGACCGCCGCCGCCTCAACCGCCTGCTCGGCGCCGACTGGGTCGTGCTGCACGTGACCGCCCAACGGCTCCGGGACGACTTCGAGGGCTTCGTCGCCGAGCTCAAGGCCGCCTTGCACCGGCGAGCAGCGAGCTAGACGATCTATGTATTCCAAGGGACAGACGTGGGCTACCGCGATGTCCGCCGCGCTCCAAGCCGCTGCTCCCGCGGCCGCACCCTCCGCGGTACACAACCCCACCGCCTCCGCCGCCGGCATCGAGCGCTCGCCGCGCGGAAACGGACGCACGCTACGCGTCGATGCTCTGGCCCCGGTCGACCGGCCAGGGGCGTGCGGCGAGGCTCACGGGCGTGATACCTCAGCGCTCGGCATAGATCGTCTGGCGGTGACCACCAGCGCCCACCGGCCCGGCGATGCCGGTGGACACCGCTTCAGGGCGGAAGGTCGCATACCGGTGCTGTATGTAACCTTTTGTCCGGTGCGATCGGACGCCGTCTGGGCCCGCCGCAGCCCTGCGAAGATCCGCCAGACCGACCCTATGGCTGGTCGGGAGCGGGACGGGGGCGCAGGAGCGCGCGGAGTGCGAGCACCGTCAGGGCCATCAGCGCGACGTACAGCGGCACGCCCGCCCCCAACTGCTGGGCCATCGCGGCCAGCGGCGGATAGTCGGCGACCGGCGGCAGTGGTGCCGACGGGTCGCCGACCGCACTGGTCACCTGCTCGGCGACCCACGTGCCGCGCCCCACGATCAGGTCGTGCGCGATCGGGCCGGGCGTGGTGACCAGCGCGAACCCCGTGCCGGCCACCGCCGCGTAGAGCCACGGGATCAGGCGCTTGGACGCGGGCGCGACGGCGCGCGCGACCCACACCGCCAGCGGCATGATGAGCGCGAGCGCCGGCGTCAGCGCCACGAAGGCGAACGACGAGTCGAGCAGCCAGTGCACGAGCCAGCTGATCGCCGGGCCGCCCTCGTCGAGGTAGATCGCGTGAAACCAGAACATCGCGATGCCGCCCACGTAGCACATCGACACCGCGGTCACCAGCAGCCCGAGGCGGGACGCCGGGTCGCGGTAGAAGTCGACGTAGGCGCGGGGCGTCAGGGGCGGTGGTGCCGGGCGGGATGCGACGGCGGGGGTCAGGACGGCGCGGATCGAGGGCGACACGGCAACACTCCATAGATACAAGTGAATGTTTCCATGGCGAGTATCCGAGCCGAGACCTCCGAAAACAGCTCCCCCAGGGGATTCACGTGAAGTGCAGATGGGCGACCACGGGAAAGTGGTCGCTCGCGCGGTGCGCCTCCGGAGTGTCCACGACGTCGTACCCGAGCACCGAGACGCGCGGGTCGATGAAGAGCGCGTCGATGCGGTCGCGGGGGTTGGCACAGGAGAACGTGGGCCGGTCGCGACCGCCCGCCGCCACCGCCGCGTCGGTCATCCCCTCGGCCAGGAGACGCCACGCGCTGCCCGCGGAGGACTCGTTGAGGTCGGCGCCGAGCACCACCGGAAGCTCCACTTTGGAGAGCGCCGCGCGCAGCTCGGCCGCCTGCGCCGGGCGCTCGGCCGCGTCGGTGGAGAGGTGCGAGCCGGCGGCGACGAAGCGGGCCGCCCCCACCGAGCACTCGGCGAAAGCCGCGCCCCGCATGTGCCGCCCCGGCGTGTGCGGGAGCCGGATCGACCACGCGTCGTGCACCCGTACCCGGAGATTGGTGAAGATCAGGTTGCCCAGCGAGGGCAGGCCGCCGGCGGCGACCAGCATGTCGAACGACCGGGCGAGCGCCGCGCCCTTCCCGCGCCAGCGGAAGCGGCGCGGCCCCTCCTGCAGGATCAGGACGTCCGGCGCGATGTCCCGCACCACCGCGGCGAGCGCGGCCTGGTCGTCCTTCAGGCTGTGCACGTTGTACGTCAGGACCCGCAGATCCACAGCATCTCCTCGCTCGCTCGCCCGCACGGGGGCCGGACCCGACGCCGGACCGGCCCGCCGCCCCACCGAGCGACCCTAACGCCGGCGGGCGAGGTCTCCCGCGCCGACCACGCCGGCCGCGTTGCCCATCTCGGCCGGCTTGAGCTCGGCCACGGGTACGCGCCCGCGCTGCGCCAGCGAGTCCATATAGGACCGATGTGTGGGGCCGAGCAGCAGGTCGCCCGCCTCCACCACGCCCCCGCCGACCACCAGCATCTGCGGGTCGAGGATCTGCACCATGTCGGCGAGCGCGATGCCGAGCCAGTGCCCGATCTGCGCGAACGCCTGCCGGGACACCGGATCGCCGTCCATCGCCGCCGCGGTGACCATCGGACCGGTGATCCCCTCGGCGTCTCCCTCGGCCAGCTCCAGCAGCGCGGCGGCCCGGCCCGGCTCCTGGCGGGCGCCGGCGCGGGCGAAGCGGACCAGGGCGTTGCCGCTGGCGTACTGCTCCAGGCAGCCATACCGCCCGCACCCGCACAGGTGGCCCTCGGGCACGGAGAGCATGTGGCCCAGCTCGGCCGCGATGCCGTGCGTGCCGCGCACCAGCTCGCCGCCGAGCACGAGCGCGCCGCCCACGCCGGTGCCGATGGTGAACATGACCATCGAGTCTTCGGCCTGCCGGGCCGCCCCGAAGCGGAACTCCGCCCAGGCCGCCGCGTTGGCGTCGTTTTCCACGATGACGGGCAGGCCGGTGGCGGCGGTCACGTTCTCGCGCAGCGGCTCGTCGCGCCAGGCGATGTTGGGGGCGAAGAGCACATTCGAGCGAGTGGCGTCGATCCAGCCGGCGGCGCCGATGCCGACCGCCTCGATCTCGCGCCCGCGAGCCATCTCGGCGACCGCCTCGATGATCACGTCGCGGGTCTTGGCCACGTCATCCGCGGGGGTGTCGCGGCGCGTCTGCGCCAACACCGCACCGGCCGGGTCGACGACACCGGCGGCCACCTTCGTGCCGCCGACGTCCACACCGATGGTCAGCGTCACGCTGATGTCCCCTCTGTCGAAGCCCTTCGGGCAGCCGACCCGCCCTACTCCGGCCCTGGATCATGACTGGCGCGGGTCGCGGCGCGCCAGACATCCTCCTCATCGTCCCGCGAACCGGAATCCGCGGTAGGGCCATCCTGCCTCGTAGGAGACTGCCCCGTAGGAGACTGCCCCGTAGGAGACTGCCCCGTAGGAGACTGCCCCGTAGGAGACTGGCCAGTAGGAGGCGCGGGCGGGGGCACGGAGAGCGAGCGCAGCAGGCTCGCCACGCCGGCCGCGAAGTCGCCGGCCCCGGTCGCCACGCGCTCCGCGAACTGCGGGTTGGGGTCGCGCATCGCCGCGATCGCCCGGCACAGGGGGCACACGCAGCACTCGGCCGACCCCGTCGCCATCGGGCCCGGCTCGTGTGGGGCGCCGAAGAAGGAGCCGAAGCCCCGTCCCGACGAGACGGTGGCGAGGACCGTCGCCACCAGGCGCTCGGCCTCCTCGCGGGCGGAGGCGGGATCGGTCGGGTTCATGACGCTACGCTTCCCCTTCGACGCGGCGCTTGAGTTGCCTCAGCGCCGTATCCATGATCATTTTCTCCGCCTTGCGGCGGAACATTCCAAGCATGCCCACCGACAACTCCACCTCCAAGGTGTAAGTGACGGTCGTCGTACCGTCGCCGTTGTCGACGATGTCGTACGCCCCGTCCTGGATCCGCTGCATCTTCGACGGCGCGACAAGGTGCCACTCGATCCGGGAGATGTCCTCGGCGTACTCGTATGTCAACGTGTACTCGTCCGCCAGGACACCGGCGTCGAGCGTGAAGCGCACCTGGCTGGCGTAGCCGTCCTCGTACTCCTCGAGGACCTCGACCCGCTTCATCGCGTCGGTCCACTCGGGGTAGCTGGCGAAGTCGCAGATGACGGCCGCGACCCGCTCCGGCGGCGCGGCGATGACTATCGACTGGGTGGAGGAGTCCGCCATGGAGCGCAGGCTACCCCGTGTCGGCCCGCGGGCTGGCGAGCGGACCGGCCCTGCTCCCGGGTAGGTTGCGGTTAGTTTTCCGTGAGGAGTGACGTGCGCGAGTTCGCCGTACCGCCGGTGGTGACCATCGGTGACGCCGCCAGCCTGACCGACCCCGTCTGGGACAACGCCGAGGCCGCCCCCGACGCGGTCCAGTTCGCCCGGCGCACGTCGCACGGCTGGGTCGACGTCACCTGCGCCCAGTTCCGCGACGATGTGGTGGCGCTGGCCCGCGGGCTGGTGGCGGCCGGCGTCGAGCCGGGAGACCGGGTCGCGCTGATGAGCAAGACCCGCTACGAGTGGACCCTCATCGACTACGCGATCTGGTCGGTGGGCGGCGTGACGGTGCCGATCTACGAGACCTCCAGCGCCGAGCAGGTGGCCTGGATCCTCGCCGACTCCGGCGCCACAGCGTGCTTCGTGGAGACCAACACGCACGCGCTGGCCGTCGCGGGCGAGCGCGACCAGCTGCCCGCGCTCGGCGAGGTGTGGCAGATCGAGACCGGCGACCTCGATGCGCTCGGCGAGCGGGGCGCGAGCGTCGAGGCCGCCGAGATCGACCGGCGCCGCCGGGCGGTGGGCGCGGGCGACGTGGCCACCATCATCTACACCAGCGGCACCACCGGCCGCCCCAAGGGTTGCGTGCTCACCCACCGCAACATCTACTCCGACATCGCCAACGCCATCCCTGGCCTCAACAACCTCTTCCGCCCCGGCGCCTCGACGCTGCTCTTCCTGCCGCTGGCCCACTCGTTCGCCCGGCTGATCCAGGTCGGCGTGGTCACCGCGCGGGCCCGCATGGGGCACACCGCCGACGTCAAGAACCTGGTGGCCGACCTCCAGGCGTTCCGGCCCACGTTCGTGCTCTCGGTCCCCCGGGTCTTCGAGAAGGTCTACAACACCGCCAAGCAGCGGGCCCACGGCGACGGCAAGGGCAAGATCTTCGACCGGGCCGAGGCGGTCGCGATCGCCTACAGCGAAGGGCTCGACCGGCCCGGCGGCCCCAGCCTCGCGGTGAAGCTCCAGCACGCGCTCTTCGACCGGCTGGTCTACGGCAAGCTGCGCGCCGCGCTCGGCGGGCAGTGCACCGACGCCATCTCCGGCGGAGCGCCGCTGGGCGCGCGGCTCGCGCATTTCTTCCGCGGCGTCGGAGTCACCGTCTACGAGGGGTACGGGCTCACCGAGACGTCCCCGGCGGTCGCGGTCAACCTGCGCAAGGCGATCCGCATCGGCACGGTCGGCCGCCCGCTGCCCGGCGTGACCATCCGGATCGCCGACGACGGCGAGATCCTGATCAATGGCGCGGTGGTCTTCGAGCGGTACTGGAACAACGACGAGGCCACCGCCGAGGTGCTCGACAGCGACGGCTGGTTCCACAGCGGTGACCTGGGCGAGCTCGACGCCGACGGCTACCTGACGATCACCGGGCGCAAGAAGGAGATCATCGTGACCGCCGGCGGCAAGAACGTCGCCCCGGCGCTGCTCGAAGACCGCCTCCGGGCGCATCCGCTGATCAGCCAGACGCTGGTGGTGGGCGACCGGCAGCCGTTCATCGCCGCGCTGGTCACGATCGACGAGGAGGCGTGGCCGAAGTGGCGCGCCAGCGCGGGCTACCCGGAGACCGACACGGTCGCCGACCGCCGCGACGACGAAAAGCTGCGGGCCGAGGTGCAGAAGGCGGTGGACGAGGCCAACAAGGCGGTCTCGCACGCCGAGGCGATCAAGGTGTTCCGCATCCTCCCGCGTGACTTCACCGAGGCCACCGGCGAGCTGACCCCGTCGCTGAAGGTGAAACGCGGCGTGGTGCACAAGACGTACGCCGACGAGATCTCCGCGATCTACGGAGGCTGACGTGCACCCGTCCCCCACCGCGGCCCGACCGCGTACCCGCCCGCACGGGCAGCCCCGGCCGCACCCGCTGGCGGTGGCGGCGCGGCTGGTCATGCTGGCCCTGGTCGCGGTGCTCACCTTGATCACCACGCACGAGGTCGAGCAGCTGCGGTGGATCGGACTGCTGGCGGTCGCCGCCATCCCGGGCATCCTGGCCCCGCGGCACGTGGTGCTGGGGCCGCTGGGCCGCTTCGCCGAGGTCATCATCGTGGGCCTGGCGGCGGGCAAGGTCGCGGCCGAGGCGCAGATCCAGGGCACGCTCGGCTCCGGGCTGGGCGCCGAGGCGATGCTGCCCTACCTGGCGGTCCCCCTCACGGTCGCCACGCTGTACCGCCGCAGCCGCGAGTCCCTCGCCCTGCTCGGCGTCGCCGCGGTGACCCTGGCCTTCGGCGGCGCGGTCACCGAGGCCAACGACGAGCGCCTGATCACCGACGGCGGATACCTGCTCGCCTCCGCGCAGTGGCTGATCCTCGCCGTGGTGGGGATCACCGCCGCGGGCACGCTCCACCGCGTGCTCCAGGCCCGCGGAGACAACCGCCCCCCGCAGCCGTACGCCGAGGCGACCCGCCTGCTCACCCAGCTCCGCAGCGTCGCCCGCCAGCTCCCCGGTGCCACGCTCGACCCGGGCGGCATCGCCGAGCACCTGCTCGACGAGCTGCGCACGCTCACCCGGGCCGACCGGGCGGCGGTGCTGACCGCGAGCGGGGGCGGCCGCCTCGTCGTACTCGCCCAGACCGGCGTCGACCGGGTCGACTGGGAGACGACCCTCGATGCCGACTCGGCCATCGCCGACGCGTGGGCGAGCCAGCAGCCGCAGACCGCCCACCGGTCGCAGTCGCGGTCGCACCGCAAAGGTGATGTTTCGGCCCTCGTGGTCCCACTCGTGGCCGGCGTCCGCACTGTCGGATTGGTGACTCTCGAGGCCGATGTCACCAACGCGTACCCATCATCAGTCGTCGACCGCGTGACCGCGGTGACCGGACCCGCGGCGCTCCGGCTGGAGGCCGCGCTGCTCTTCGACGAGGTCCGCTCCCTCGCCACCAACGAGGAGCGGCAGCGCCTCGCGCGGGAAATCCACGACGGCGTCGCGCAGGAACTGGTGATGGTGGGATACGGCATCGACAACGCTCTCGCGCTCCTCCCCGAGGAGGCCAAGGAGAGCGGCGAGGAACTCCGCTCGCTCCGCGGCGAGGTCACTCGCGTCATCACTGAGCTGCGACTCAGCCTGTTCGAGCTGCGCAGCGAGGTCGACCGGCACGGTGGCCTGGCCGCGGCCATCTCCGAGTACGCCCGGCAGGTCGGTGCCTCCGCCGGCCTGCGCGTCCACTACACGCTCGACGAGTCCACCGCCCGGCTGCCGGCCGCCACCGAGGCCGAGTTGCTCCGCATCGCCCAGGAGGCGATCACCAACGCGCGAAAGCACGCGGGCGCGTCCAATCTCTGGGTAACGTGTGCGATCGATCCGCCGTACGCCCAAATTGAAGTGTCGGATGACGGTCAGGGCATCGCTGACCAGCGGCCGGACGGGAGGTACGGCCTTGCGATCATGGCAGAGAGAGCGGAACGTATCCGTGGCCGGCTAGAGATCAGGCCACGCCATCCGAGCGGCACAACTGTCGCTGTCGTACTGGGAAGCTCGCCCCGGCGCGATAGCGTGCGCGATAGCGTAAATGCACCAGAAGGGGAGTAAGCCCAGCATGACCACCAGCCCCACACCACCGACCACCCGCACCAAGGTCCTCCTCGTCGATGACCACGACCTGATCCGCAAGGGTCTTCGGCACGCGTTCGAGCGGGACCGCCAGTTCGAGGTCGTGGGTGAGGCGGCCACGGCTGCCGAGGGGGTGCGCCAGGCCGGCGCGTTGCAGCCCGATGTCGTGATCATGGACCTGCGCCTGCCCGACGGCAGCGGTCTGGAGGCGACCCGCGCGCTGCGCAAGTCCTCCGCGACCATGGGCATCGTCGTCCTGACCATGTACGCCGGCGACGACCAGCTCTTCGGCGCCCTCGAGGCGGGCGCGAGCGCGTTCGTGCCCAAGACCGCCCCGGCCGACGAGGTCGTGGCTGCCGCCCGGCACGCCGCCTCCTCCCCCAGCGCCTTCACCGCGGCCGACCTGGCCGAGGCGATGAAGCGCCGGCTCGCGCCGTCCGGCCCCCAGCTCTCCCCACGCGAGGGCCAGGTGCTCCGCCTGCTCGCCGACGGCATGAGCGTGGCCGGCATCGCCAAGCAGCTCTTCGTCAGCGAGTCGACGGCCAAGACCCACATCTCCAAGCTGTACGAGAAGCTCGGCGCCGCCAACCGCGCCCAGGCCCTGATGACCGCGCTGCGCCTGGGCCTGCTCGAGGCCCCTGACGCGCCGAAGTTCTGACGGACTGATCGCGGCGCCCCGGCGGGAGGGGCGGCCGCGCTCAGCGCCTGGCCTGTGGGGCCGGCACCCGCGCGGCGAGCGGGCGGCCGGTCAGGCGGCGGAAGGCCAGGTAGAACTCGCAGCCCAGGCACAGGCCGAAGGCCGCGTTGAGAAACGCCGCGACCAGTGCGAACGCGGCCATCACCAGGCCGAGTGCGGTGGTGCCGGAGAGGTATCCGACCGCGGCCAGCACCGCGAACGCGAAGCCGAGCACCTGCGCGAAGCGCACCGGCGCGGCGGGCTCCAGCTCGGCCGGGCGGCCCAGGCGGGGTGCGACCAGGGCGCGGTAGAGCAGCCCGTACGGGCCGCGGCGCGGGTCGATCGCGGTGACGGCGAAGACCGCCGCCTGGACGAGGGCGAGCCAGCCTGAGCCGGTGATCAGGACGACGACGAGCACGAGGGCGGTCAGCGCCGCGGCGAAGCGCGGTCCGCGGGGGTCGAGCAGCATGAGGAGCCTCCGGGGGTACGGGCGATAGGGACTGAGCGGGACTGACTCAGTCCGTACACAGGCTCGCCGCGAGCCGGCCGTGGTCGACGGCGCGGCGGCGGGTGAGCAGGAGGCCGCTCATCGGGCCGGCTCCAGCAGCGGGGCGACCGCCGCGATCACCTGTGCCTTGGCGGGCACGCCGGAGGCCCGCTGGACGACCCGCCCGCCTCGGTCGACGACCAGCACCGTCGGGGTGCGCCAGATGCCCAGCTCGCGGACCGCCTCCAGGTGGCTTTCGGCGTCGACCTCCACGTGCCGCACACCTTCGACGCTTTTGGCCACGTCGGCGCAGACCAGCCTCACCGCCCGGCACGGCGCGCAGAACGCGGACGAGAACTGCAACAGCGTCGCCGGCGTGCCCCGCTCGACGCCGAGGCTGGTGAGGACCGTGGGGATCGGCTCGGACGACGCGGCGGCGCGGAGGCGCCCATCCCGCCGGCGGCGCCACAGACCGAAGGCGGTCGCGGCGGCCAGTGCCGCCACGGCCACCGCGAGTCCGGTCCATGCCGTATCGTCCACGTCCACCACGGTGACACGTCACCGTCAGGATGACCATGATGTCCCGCCGGCTGGGCGCACCGCATAGCGACCCATTCCGGCGTAGTCTGCCCGTACGGGCGGGGTATGGCGGGCGAGTCTGGAAGGCGGCACACTCTCCGGGCACAATGGCGGCGACCACCCAAGCGCGCCATTTTGACCCCGGACAGGACAGAGGGGACGGTATGCGACGTCCGGACTGGGCACCAGCGACGATCGACACCGATCGGCCCAGCGCAGCCCGCATGTACGACTACTTCCTCGGTGGGTCGCACAACTTCGCCGTCGACCGCGAGGCCGCCCAGGCGATGATCGCGGCCGTGCCGGAGACGCCGCTGATCGCGCAGGCCAATCGGGCGTTCCTGCGGCGGGCGGTGCGCTTCCTCGTGGAGGCCGGGGTCCGGCAGTTCCTCGACATCGGCTCGGGCATCCCCACGGTCGGCAACGTGCACGAGATCGCCCAGGGGATGGCGCCCGAGTCCACAGTGGCTTATGTGGACATCGACCCGGGCGTGGTCGGGCACAGCCGGGAGATCCTCGCCGGCAACGAGCGCGCGGTGGCCATCCAGGCGGACATCCGCGACCCAGACCGCATCCTCGACCACCCCGACGTGCTCAAGCTGATCGACTTCGGGCAGCCGGTGGCGCTGATGATCGTGGCGGTCATGCACTACATCCGCGACGACGACCAGCCGCCGGAGATCGTCGCCCGCCTCCGGTCGGCGCTCGTGCCCGGCAGCTACCTGGTGCTATCCCAGGTGTGCGGCGATGGGCGCACCGAGACGGAGTGGGACGAGGCGAGCGCGGTCTACCAGCGCACCGACCTCCCCCTGTCCATTCGGGGGCGCGACGCGATCATCCGCCTCTTCGACGGTTTCACACTGGTGGAGCCGGGCGTGGTGTGGGTCCCCGAGTGGCGGCCGGACACACCGCACACTGTGGACGACGCCGAACGGTCGATCTACATCGGCGGCGTGGGTCGGCTCTCGTGATCCATGACCCGGACGCGATGCCGTACCCGGTGGCGACCCCCGGGTACGGGCCAACCGCGCCCGGGACCACCGGCTCGGCCGCGCCGCCCGCCAGTGGAGCGGATGCCAGCCGGCAAAGCCCCGGACTCGCGATCTTCGCCCGTGCCTGGGCGAAGGCGGTCACCGGCACCAGCTACGTACCGGTGACCCCGGCCGAGCTGGAGGAGTTCCTGGAAGGGCTCACGATCCGCCTGGTCGACGCGCTGTACGCCGAGCCGTTCAGCCTCCGCCGGGGCTACCAGATCGGCGCCGAGCTGGTCGCCGCCCACATCGCCTCGGCCGAAGGGCTGGGCCGCACCATCGAGGTCATCGACCTGCGGCTGCTGCGCGACCTCGGCATCTCCCCCACCTCCCCTACCGCCGATCCTGGTTCCAGCGACGACCTGCGCGACCGGATGGCGCGGCTGCTCGGCACGGTCGCGATCGGATACGCCCGCGCGCTGCGCGACCGCACGCTCGACGAGCAGGAGGCGATCCGGCGCGCCGCGCTGGTCGCCCGCGAGCAGGCCGAGCAGGCGCTCCGCGAGAGCGAGGCGCGCTTCCGCCACCAGGCGACCCACGACCCCCTCACCGACCTGCCCAACCGCGCGCTCTTCACCGAGCGGCTTGCCGCCGCCTTCGACCGCGAGGGCGGCTCGGACCGCCGCATCGGGGTCTGCTTCGTCGACCTCGACGGCTTCAAGATGGTCAACGACACGCTCGGCCACCACGCCGGCGACCTGCTGCTCGTTTCGGTCGCCGCCAAGCTGCGTCGCGGTGTGGGCTCGCACCTGGTCGCGCGGATGGGCGGCGACGAGTTCGTCATCCTGGTCGAAGACACCACCTGCACCGACGACGTGCTCAAGGTCGCCGACGCCGCGCTGGCCGCGGTCAGCGAGCCGTCCATGGTGGACGGGCAGGAGCTGCGCGTCTCGGCCAGCATCGGCATCGTCGAGCGCCCGGTCGCCGGCACCACGCCGAGCGAGGTGATGCGCGCCGCCGACATCACGCTGCACTGGGCCAAGACCTCGGGCAAGGGGCGGTGGGCGCTGTTCGACCCCGAGCGCAACGAGCGCGAGCTGACCCGGTACGCCCTCTCCTCGGCCATGCCCGCCGCGCTGGAGCGGGGCGAGTTCTGCCTCGACTACCAGCCGCTGGTGTCGCTGGCCGACGGCCGCCTGCTCGGCGTCGAGGCGCTGGTCCGGTGGCGCCATCCGCAGTTGGGCGTGCTGCGGCCGGACAAGTTCATCGGGCTGGCCGAGGAGACCGGGCTGATCGTGCGCCTGGGCGGTTGGGTACTCGCCGAGGCGTGCCGGCAGGCCCGGCACTGGATCGACCTGAGCCCCAAGGCGCCGTTCGTGAGCGTCAACCTGGCGGTGCGGCAGGTGCGCGGCCACGGGCTGGTCGAGGAGGTCACCGGCCTGCTGCGCCAGCACGACCTGCCGCCCGACCGGCTCCAGCTCGAGATCACCGAGAGCGCGATGATGAACGGCGCCGACGAGTCGGTCGGCAATCTCCGCACCCTCTCCGACCTGGGCGTGCGGATCGCGATCGACGACTTCGGCACCGGCTACTCCAACCTCTCCTACCTGCGTACCCTCCCGGTCTGCGAGCTGAAGGTGGCCGGCTCCTTTGTGGAGGGTCTACGCGCGCCGGCCGCCGAGCCGGCCAGCATGACCGACGAGCGGATCCTCGCCACGCTGGTGTCGCTGGCGCACACGCTCGATCTCACCGTCACCGCCGAGGGCGTGGAGACCGCCACGCAGGCCGACCGGCTCCGGGCGATCGGCTGCGACGCGGCCCAGGGCTGGCACTTCGGCGTACCCATGCCGGCCTCGAATGTGGACGCTCTGTTGTAGATGGGCTACACCGCGTACCAATGACACATGGACGCGGGAGATGACGAACTCAAGGTCCCGTACTGGCTGACGGCCACCGCCGAGGCGGCCAACGCCACCTTCTGGCGGATGCTGCGGCGGCTGCCGCACCTGCTGGCACAGGCGTGGCGGCTGGCGTGGCAGGCCAGCCGCCGGCACACGCTCGCCGTGGTCGGCTTCGAGCTGGCGGCCGGTGTCGCCAGCGCGGCCGGCCTGGTGAGCGTCGTCGGCGTACTCGACGGGCTCCTGCGCGAGGGACCGACGCCGGACCGGATCCGCGCGGCCGTACCCTCGCTGCTCGTCATGGTGGGCGCGGGCGCCCTCCACACGCTTCTCGGCTCAGCCGCGACGGCCGCCCAGGGGCGACTGTCCCCGCAGGTGAGCCAGACCGCGGAGATGCGGCTGCTGGACCTGACGACGCGGGTCGACCTGGCGACGTTCGACGACCCGGACTGGCGGGACGCGATGCAGCGGGCCCGCGACCGGGGCATCGACGCGGCGCAGCGGGTCGTCGACCACGCGATCGAGCTGGGCACCAACCTGGTCGGGCTGGCCGCCGCGGGCAGCGTGCTCGCTGTCCTCCACCCGGTCCTCCTCCCCCTGCTCGTGCTCGCCGTGCTCCCCACCGGCTGGGCGGCCGTACGCTCGGCGCGGCTGGGCTACCGGCAGCAGCTGCGCCTCGTGGCGGTGTGGCGTCGCAAGTGGATGCTCAGCGACCTGCTCGCCGACCGCGAGCCGGCGCCGGAGGTACGCGCGTTCACCGTGCGGCGGTACCTGCTCACCGAGGTGAAGCGACTGCTCGACGTGGCCACCGGCGAGTACATGCGGGTCTCGACCCGCCAGGTGCGCACCAATCTCATGGGCGCCGCGCTCGGCGGGGTGGCGACTGGCCTCACGTACACCGTGCTCGTCGTCCTGCTCGTCACCGGCCGCATGGAGCTGGCGGCGGGCGGCGCGGCGGCGTACGCGATCAGCACCGGCATCGGCCGGCTCACCCAGGTCGCGTTCAGCGTCAACCACTTGTACGAGCAGGGCCTGTACTTCAGCGACTACGAGGGCTTCTGCGCCCTCGCCACCGAGCGCGCGGAGGCCACGCCGCCGGCCCGCGCGCCGCTCGGACCGGGCACGATCGAGCTGCGCGAGGTCACCTTCGCCTACCCCGGCGCCGACCGCCCCGCCGTCCGCGACGTCACGCTGACCCTCCGCCGCGGCGAGACCATCGCGCTCGTCGGCGAGAACGGCTCCGGCAAGTCCACGCTCGCCCGGCTGCTCGCCGGCCTCTACCACCCCGACCGGGGCACGGTGGCCTGGGACGGCGTCGACCTCTCCGGCGTCGACCCGGTCAGCGTCCGCGACCAGGTCGCCGTCGTCATGCAGGAACCGACCCGGTGGCCGCTCTCCGCGCGGGCCAACATCACGATCGGTCGGTACGAACGCCCCACAGAACAGCCCGAGATCGAGCTGGCCGCCCGCCAGGGCGACGCGCACGACTTCATCACCGAGCTTCCCCGTCAGTACGACACGCTGCTCTCCCGCCACTTCACCGACGGCGCCGACCTCTCCGGCGGCCAGTGGCAACGGCTCGCGGTGAGCCGCGCCTTCTTCCGTGACGCCGCGCTGCTCATCTGCGACGAGCCGACCGCCAACCTGGACGCCCGCGCCGAACACGACGTGTACCAGCGCCTGCGCGAGCTTGCCGCCGGCCGCACCGTCGTCCTGATCACCCACCGGCTGGCCAGCGTTCGCGACGCCGACCGCGTCTACGTACTCGACCACGGGGCGGTGACCGAGGAGGGCACGCACCAGGAGCTGATGGCGCTCGCCGGCACGTACGCCACGCTCTTCACACTCCAGGCCAGCGCGTACCAGCAGCCCGACCCCGCCGCCTGACCGCGCGCGGTCAGCCAGTCGACCGCCCCCGGCGCCGGCGCATCTTCCTCGGCGCGCCGGTTGCCGTCCACCGCAGGCCAAGGTCTGTCCACCCTGGACAGTTGTCGATCACAGCAACTCGGCCATGCGGGCAGCCTGCCTCTCCCAGCGCCACTCCCGCTCGACCCACTCCCGACCCGCGATGCCCATGCGGCGGGCGAGGTCGCGGTCGGAGAGCAGCGTGGCGACGCGGTCGGCGATGGCGTCGAGGTCGCGGCCGCCCACCACGTAACCGGTCTCGCCCTCGCGCACCGCGTCGGGCGCGCCGCCCGAGTCGCCCGCCACCACGGGCAGGCCGGACGCGGACGCCTCCAGGTAGACGATGCCCAGCCCTTCGACGTCGAGACCGCGGTTGCGGGTGCGGCAGGGCATCGCGAAGACGTCGCCCGCCGCGTAGTGGGCCGGCAGCTCCTCGGCCGGCACCGAGCCGGTGAGGACCACGCCCTCCACGCCGGCGGCGAGCTTTTCCAACGTGGACCGGTGCGGGCCGCCGCCGACCACGAGCAGGGCCGCGTCGGGCACGCGGCGGCGGATCGCGGGCAGCGCGCGGACCAGCGCGTCCTGGCCCTTGCGGGGCACCAGGCGGGAGACGCACACCACGACCGGGCGGTCGCCCAGGCCGTGCCGGCGGCGGATCTCCGCGCCGTCGACCTCCGGGTGGTACGCGTCCACGTCGACGCCGGGCGCCAGGCGGCGCAGGTCGGTGAGGCCGCGCAGCGCCTTGTCCAGCCGCACGCGCGTGTACTCCCCCAGGTAGGTCACCACGTCGGTGCCCCGCGCGATGCGGCGCAGCAGGCCGCGCGCGCCGGGCAGGGCGGCCCAGCCGATCTCGTGGCCGTGGGTCTGTGCCACCGCGCGCTCGACGCCGGCCCGCCGCCGCAGCCCAGGGGCGAGCAGGCCGAGTGGCGCGGCGGCGCCGAACCAGACGGTGTCACAGCCGTACGCCCTCGCGATCTCCGCCGAACGCCGGGCCGCGCGCCGCGTGGGGAGCAGCACCGAGGTCGCCTCGCGGACCACCTCGAAGGGCTGCTCGGCGTCGAACTTCGCCGCGCCCTGCCAGGTGGAGGCGTAGACGACGAGCGAGCCGGGCGGCTGCCGTACGGCCAGGCCGTGCACGAACGACTGGATGCCACCGGGCCGGGGCGGGAAGTCGTTGGTGACGAGGAGCGTGGTCATCGCTCGCCGCGCGCGTACGCCCGCGCCGCCGCCATGCGCTCCACTGTAGAGGGATGGGAGGCGCTGTAGAGGTACTCCCAGCGGGGCGGATCGGGATCGCCGAGGTTGACCGTGGAGAGGCGCCGCTGCATCGCCTCGAACGTCGCCGGGTCGCGGGTCAGCTCCAGCGCGTGCGCGTCGGCCCGGGCCTCGACGCGGCGGGAGACGAGGCTCTGCACCGGCGCGGCGACGATGCCGGCGACAGCCACCACCGCGAGCATCAGCGCCAGCGCCCGCGGCTCGCCCATCGAGTCGACGCCCGCGGTGCGCAGCAGCCACGCCCAGCCGCCGAGCAGGTAGAGCGCCACGACCGCGGCCGCCGCGCCCAGCGCGCCGATCAGCGTGCCGGTGAACACGTCGCGATCCTTGGCGTGCCCCAGCTCGTGCGCCACCACGCTCGCCACCTCGGCCGGCGGCGCCTCGCGCAGCAGCGTGTCGTAGACGACTATGCGGCGGGTCGGGCCGAGGCCGGACACGTACGCGTTGACGGCCCGGGTGCGCCGGGACGCGTCGGCCACCAGCACGTCCTTGACCGGCACGCCGTCGCGCTGGGCCAGGCTCATCAGCTCGGTACGCAGCGACCCGGGCTCCATCGGCGTGAACTTGTTGAAGACCGGCTCCACGAGTACCGGAAGGACGAACGACAGCAGCACGACGAGCGCGGCCGCCCCCGCGGCGCCGAAGGCCCACCACCAGCGCGGCGCCAGCCGCGTGACCGTGTAGAAGCCGAGCAGGGCGACGGCGGCGATGACGGCACTCACCGCGTACGACTTCAGGACGTCGACGGTCCAGCCGCCCCAGGTCTGCGTGGAGAGGCCGTAGCGCGCCACGATCGTGTGACGCCACGCGGCGAGCGGGAGGGTGACGATCTGGGCGACCAGCACGACCGCCAGCCCGCCGAGCACCGCGCGCGCGATCCAGTGGTCGCCGAACGGGCGCCCCGCCGCCTCCACCAGCCGGCTGCCCAGCGGGGTGAGGCCGAGCGCGAGCGTGACGGCGAGGCCGAGCACCAGCCCGACGTAGGACCCCGGGCGCAGCGCCGAGTGAAACTCGCGGCCCCTGCGCACCTGCTCCTGCGGCAGGTCGCGGAGGGCGTCGAGCTGGTCGGCGCGGGGCGCGGGCGGGCGGTGCCATGGCACGAGCAGCGCGGCCGCGACCAGCAGCGCCACAGCGAGGCCGCCGAGCGCGACGGCCGCCCAGAGCCTGGGGGTCATGCGAGCCGATAGTAATTCAACCCTTTTCGACCCCACTTGCGGTCTGCCATGGCGCAAGTCAGGCGGGACGCAAGCTCCGCGCTGCTTGGCTGAAAGGTCGAATGGTCACGCCACGTGGCGCCGCCGCCGTCCGCCCGGCATGAGCCGCAGGCGGGGGCGCACCGGCTCGGAGATGACCTCCACCTCGAAGCCGGCCCGCGCGAACGCCTCGATCGCCCGCCGCTCGTCGCTGGTGAGATCGCCCTGCTGGGGCGGCGTGTCGAGCAGGGCGCTCACCAGGCACCCGCCGCACGCGGCCCCACGGACCACGCAGGTGTCGCAATCGATGAGCATCGTCCCTCCTCAGGGTGGGCCGGACAGCCACCGTCCGTGACATCGACGGTATGGGAGGGGTACGACAAAACCGCTACGCGCGGGAGAGGCGGCGCAGCAGGGCGTCCGCACCCAGCGGATACGCCCCGTGGCGGCGCACGCCGTCGGCCACCTCGCGGTCGGAGGAGACCACCACGATCGGGCGGCCGGACGGCTCGGCGCGGACGAGGCGGCGGATCAGCTCGTCGGCGGTCTCGCCCTTGCGGGAGAAGAGCACACGCACGCCCCGCGGGGCCGGGGGCAGGCCGTGCACCCGCTCGGCGCCGTCGAAGACCACCGTCACCTCGTCGCCGGTCTGCGCCGCGATGCCGCCGAGCCCGGTGATCAGGCGCTTGCGCTGCTGCTCCAGCGACATCTCGCCGAAGCCGCGCTTGGTCACGTTGTAGCCGTCGACCACCAGGTGGGCCCGGGGCAGCGCGAGCAGCTGGTCGAGGCGGGCCGGGTCGTCGCCGTCGAGCGCGCGCGTGCTGGAGACCTCGTCGGGGCGGTCGGCGAACGCGTCGGCCACGAAGTCGGCCGGCCGCCGCTCCGCCGGGTCGAGCGCCAGCTCGCGGCGGAGCCCCACGGCCGCTTGGCCGATCGTCTCCAGCAGCAGCCACAGCCGCGCGTCGTCGACGGCCCGCGCCTCCTTGGCGGTGGCCCGGGCGTTGCCGGCGACCGCCTCGGCCTCGGCGAGCTTGGCCCGGACCCGCCGCAGCTCCGCATCGTGGTCGGCGGTGGCCCGCGCGGCCCGCCCCCGCTCGGTGGCCAGCATCTCGGAAGCCTTGCGCTCGCGCGCCTGGATCTCGCGCAAGGCCCGGGTCGCCTGGCGCGTCTCCTCGCGGAGCTGGCCCAGCTCCTCGCGGACGCGGGCGAGCTCGTCGCGGAGCTTTTCCGCCTCGACCTTGGCGACCGCGCGGTCGTGCTCGGCCCGGGCGGCCCGCTGCTCGGCATCGCGGAGCAGCTCGGCGACGGCTGCGCTGTCGGCCTCGGCGCGGACCGCCTCGCCGGCGGCGGCGACCAGGTCACGCCAGCCCTCGGGGCGGGCCAGGTAGGCCAGCGCGGCCACCTCGACCGGGTCGGCCGCGGCCGGGCAGATGCCCTCGATCACCGCGGCGCCCAGGTCGCCGGCCTCGTCGAGGACCCGGCTGGTGATCCGCT
Source organism: Phytohabitans kaempferiae (assembly GCF_042433955.1). Taxonomy (NCBI): domain Bacteria; kingdom Bacillati; phylum Actinomycetota; class Actinomycetes; order Micromonosporales; family Micromonosporaceae; genus Phytohabitans; species Phytohabitans kaempferiae. The sequence continues at coordinate 54,661 of NZ_JBHLUH010000091.1, forward strand.
GGCGGAAGAGCGGGTCGCCGGCGAGCTGCGTGGCGATCATCGGGCCACCGTGGCGGGCCCGCCGGTTGGGCGCGAACTTCGCGACCCGGCGCAGCGCCGCCGGCAGCTCGTCGGCGGGGAGCGTGGGCAGGGCGGCCGCGGTCAGGCCGATCACCCGCTGGCGCACCGGCTCGGGCAGCACGGGCTCCGGCTCGGGCTCGGACGGTGCCGCGCCGTCGCCCGAGGACTCGGGGGCCGGCTCCGCTGGCGGGGCGACTCCGGCGGGCGGCGCGACCGCGCTTGGGGGATCAGACAGGACGGACGGGGACATTTCACCCGAAACAGGCTCCGACCCCCCATGGGCCACACCACCGGCGGTGTGGTCGTCGGGCGGAACCGGTACGGACATCCCACAAGTCTCCCACCACCTACGCCATCCTCGCCCGGCTGCGGAGACGATCTTTTCCGGATCGAACCCTTTCCCGGACGGGGAACCCGATGGGAAGAATGTCGTACCTGTCTTCTACCGTGCCGCGCGTGACGCATGTGGACTACGTCCAGGGCACCCTCGACACGCTTCTCGACGACCCGGCGGCCCTCTCGCTGCGGGAGACCACGTTCGTCGTCGTCGACCTGGAGACCACCGGCGGCGCGCCAGACGGGGGCGGCATCACCGAGATCGGCGCGGTCAAGGTGCGCGGTGGCGAGGAGCTGGGCGTGCTGGCCACACTGGTCAACCCCGGCGTGCCGATCCCGCCGTTCATCACCGTGCTGACCGGCATCACGCAGGCGATGACCTACGAGGCGCCGCCGATCGAGCGCGTGCTGCCGAGCTTCCTGGAGTTCATCCAGGGCAGCGTGCTGGTCGCCCACAACGCGTCGTACGACGTCGGCTTCCTCAAGGCCGCCTGCGCCAGGCACGGCTACCGCTGGCCCCACCCCAAGGTGCTCGACACCGTGGCGCTGGCCCGTCGGGCGATGACCCGCGACGAGGTGCCCAACCACCGGCTCGGCACGCTCGCCGCCCACTTCGGCACCGCGCGCCAGCCGACCCACCGGGCCCTCGACGACGCGCACGCCACGGTGGAGGTGCTGCACGCGCTGATCGGCCGATTGGGCAGTTTTCGCGTGCACACGCTCGGCGACGCGATCGAGTTCGCCAAGGCGGTCACCCCGACCCAGCGGCGCAAGCGCCACCTGGCCGAAGGGCTCCCGCACGTCCCGGGCGTCTACATCTTCCGGGCCGCCGACGGCCGCCCGCTCTACGTGGGCACCTCCGGCGACATCGCGACCCGCGTGCGCAGCTACTTCACGGCGGGCGAGAAGCGGGCGCGCATCTCGGAGATGCTGGCCGCGGCGGAGACGGTGGAGCCGGTCGAGTGCGCCCACTCGCTCGAGGCGGAGGTGCGCGAGCTGCGCCTGATCGCCGCGCACGCCCCGCCGTACAACCGGCGCTCCAAGTACCCCGAGCGGGTCGTGTGGCTCAAGCTCACCGCGGAGGCATACCCCCGGTTGTCGCTGGTCCGCGCGGTGGCCGAGCCGGAGGCGGCATATCTGGGGCCGTTCAGCTCGCGGCGGTCGGCGGAGCTGGCGGCGGCCGGCGTGCACGACGCGGTGCCGCTGCGGCAGTGCACGCTACGCCTCTCCACGCGCACGACCACGCCCGCGTGCGCCCTCGCCGAGTTGGGCAGGTGCCTCGCGCCCTGCGAGCACCGGATCTCTGCGGAGGAGTACACGGAGCGTGCCGCCAGCCCGTTCCGCGACGCGATCACGGGCGACCCGGCGCCGCTGGTCGACCCGCTGCTGGCCCGCATCCGAAAGCTTTCCGACGCCGAGCGCTTCGAGGAGGCGGCGGTCGTCCGCACCAGGATGGCTGCCCTGCTCCGCGCGGCCGTGCGCATGCAGCGCCTCTCCGGCCTGACCGGCATCGCCGAGCTCGTGGCGGCCCGCCGCCACCGCACGACCGGCGGTTGGGAGCTGGCGATCGTGCGCCACGGGCGACTCGCCGCGGCCGGCGTGTCGCCACCCCGGGTGCACCCGAGGTCCACGATCGACCTGCTGCGCATCACGGCCGAGACCGTGCTCGAGCCCACCGCGTCCACAGAGGAGAGCGAGCGGATCCTGGCCTGGCTCGAGCGTCCAGACACTCGACTGGTGCAGATGTCCGCCGGTTGGGCGTCACCCGTCCGAGGGGCGGCCCGCTTCCGTGATCTGCTCCAACACGCGGAAAACGCAGCTTCCGGTAAAGACTCGACCGAAAGCTCATGACTAAGTAACCATTCGTATGACCGAGACTCACTTAGGCTGTTAGGCAAGTGCATTCCTGGGAGCCAACGCCCGTTTTACGGCGTGAAAGCGTGAGGGAGGTGTCTCGGTGGACGTCGACGCCGGCCACGGCGCCGCAATCGGACGCGCCCTGCCGACACAGACATCCGACCTCCCCCTCGCGACTCGGTTGCGTTCCTACCTGTCCTGGAGTTCGTCCTCCGACGACGACCCGGTGACGGTGCTGACCCGGACCCACCGCACCATCCACCCCTACGCCGACGCGGGCGTGCTGCGCCGCGGCTACGCGATCGCGGAAAGCATGCACCGGGGTCAATACCGCAAGAGCGGCGAGCCCTACATCACGCACCCGCTGGCCGTCGCGCAGATCTGCGCCGAGCTGGGCATGGATACCACCACGCTGGTCGCCGCGCTGCTGCACGACACGGTCGAAGACACCACCTACACGCTCCAGGCGCTCGACGGCGACTTCGGCCCCGAGGTGGCACACCTGGTCGACGGCGTGACCAAGTTCGACAAGGCGTTCTACGGCAAGGCGGCCGAGGCCGAGACCATCCGCAAAATGATCGTGGCGGCCGGCAAAGACGTGCGGGTCCTGATCATCAAGCTCGCCGACCGCGTGCACAACATGCGCACCCTCGACGCCCGCTCCCCCGCCTCGCGCGCCCGCATCGCCCGGGCCACGCAGGAGGTGCTGGTGCCGCTCTGCGACCGGCTCGGCATCCAGGCGCTCAAGCGCGAGCTCGACGACATCGTGCTGATGCACCTGCACCCCGACGAGTTCGAGCGGATCCACGACCACGTGCGCGACCGCCCCGACTGGGCGAGCTACCTCGACAAGGTCGTCGCCTCCGCCCGCACCGCGCTCAAGCGGGGCAAGGTCACCGCCACCGTCGCGCCTCGCCCCCGCCACTACTACTCGATCTGGAAAGACACCGTGGCCGGCGGCCACCGCGTGCCGTTCGACCTGCCCCGCATCGCCGTGGTGGTCGACGGCCCGGAGGGTGACTGTTACGCCGCCCTCGGCGCGATCCACGGGCAGTGGCGGCCGGTCGCCGGCCGGTTCAAGGACTTCATCGCCTCCCCGAAGAACAACCTCTACCGCTCCCTGCACACGACCGTGATCGGCCCCGGCGAGCGCACGGTCGAGGTGCTGATCCGCACGGAGGCGATGCACCGCGCCGCGGAGTACGGTGTGGCCGCCAACTACCGCTACCGGCGCCCCGCCGACCGCAGCGAGTCCGTCCGCCTCGACGAGCTGTCGTGGCTGCGGCGCGTGCTCGACTGGGAGCAGGAGACCTCCGACGCGGCCCAGTTCCTCCAGTCGCTGCGGTGTGACCTGGCGGAGGCGCAGATCCTGGTCTTCGCCGAGGGCCGCCAGGTGCTGCTGCCCGCCGGCGCCACCCCGGTAGACCTCGCCTACGAGCTGGCCGCCGAGACCGGCGACCACTGCCTCGCCGCGAAGATCAACGGTCGCCTCGCCCCGCTCGCCTCCCAGTTGCAGGATGGCGACGTGGTGGAGATCTTCACCGAGCCGGGGCACGGTCCGCAGCGGGAGTGGCTCGACTTCGTCAAGTCGCCACACGCGCAGATGCAGATCAACCGGTGGTTCGCCGACCACCAGGAGCCGGGCATCAGCATCGCCGACAAGGTGCGGCTGGGCCGGGCCACCATCGGGCTCGCGCTTCGCAAGCACAACCGCGGCCTGGCCAGCGAAGTGCCGCTGCGCATGCTCGCCGACGAGCTCGGCTACCCCGATCTGGAGACCATGCTGGTCGCGGTGGTCGACCGCGCCATCTCCCCCGACGACGTGGTCGACAAACTGATCGCGCTCGTCGACCGGCGAGAGTAGACCGTTGGTGGGGTCCGGTGGCACCGGCATCCCCGCACGCTAGCCTGACGTTCGTGAAGCCGTTACGCGCCGCCACGTACGGAGTCTTCTACCGGCTACCCATCGGCCTGCGCCGTTGGATCGTGCGGCGCGCCGTGCCCAAGTATGTGGTCGGCGCCGTGATCATGGTCCGCGACTCGGAGGCGGGTGGCGAGCGGCTGTTGCTGCTCCGCCAGCCTCCGCCCGGCCGGGGGTGGAACCTGCCGGCCGGGCTGCTCCAGCGCCGCGAGTCACCGATCGTGGGCGCGGCCCGCGAGCTGGCCGAGGAGACCGGCATCCGGCTCCGGCCCGAGGAGCTGAGCCCCGCGGTGCCCAACGCCGTCGTACACGCCCGCGGCTGGGTCGACGTCGTCTTCGAAGCGTCCGTACCGGCCTCGACCACCACGCTGACCGTCGACGGCGCCGAGGTCTACGAGGCCGCCTGGCATCCGCTCGACGACCTGCCCAAGCTGACCAAGGCCTCGGCGAAGCTGCTCGCGTACTACGGCATCGGCCCCCTCGCCGACCAGCCCGGTCCGTGGGCCTCCCTCCGCCGGTGAGCGACCTCTGCGCGGTGATCCTCGCCGCCGGCGAGGGCCAGCGCCTCCGCCCCCTCACCGAGCACCGCCCCAAGGCCCTCTGCCCGGTCGGCAACATCCCGCTCCTCGACCACGCGCTGGCCCGCGTCGGCCGGCTCGGCTTCGCCGATCCGGCGACCGTCGCGGTCAACGCCAGCTACCTCGGTGAGCAGGTGGTCACCCACGTCGGCGGGCGGGCCCACGTCTCCCCCGAAGACCACCCATTGGGTACGAGCGGCGGCGTGGGCAGGCTACGAAGCTGGATCGACGGCCGGGGCGTCCTCGTGGGCAACGCCGACGCCTACCTGGCCGGCCCGGGGGCCGACCCCGCCGCGCTGCTGGAGGGCTGGGACGGCGAGACGGTGCGCCTGTTCGGCCAGCCCGCACCCGAGGAGCCCTACGGCTTCGCCCGCCACCGCTTCGCGGGCTTCTCGCTGCTCCCCTGGCGATACGTGCGCGACCTGCCCCCCGAGCCCGCCGAGCTGGTCCGCACGGTGTGGCGTCCCGCCGAGGCCGAGGGCGCGCTGGAGGTGGTCACCTTCACCGGCACCTACCTCGACACCGGCACCCCGCGCGACTACCTTGCCGCCAACCTCCACACCGCCGGCGACGGCAGCCTGATCGCCCCCGACGCGAATGTGACCGGGCAGGTCGAGCGGGCGGTGGTCGGTGCCGCCGCGTCGGTACACGGCACGCTGACCAGGGCGGTCGTATGGCCAGGCGGACACGTGGCCGCCGGCGAGCACCTGGTGGACGCCATCCGCGCCGGCGACTCACTGACGGTGCCCGCCGCCCGCTGACCCGCTCGGGCCACCGGCCGCCGGACGTGCACGCGGCGCTCGCGCCCGGCGGCCGCGAGCGCCACACAAACGCGGAGGCCGCGGGTCGCCTGCACAGCGACGCCGCGGCCTCCAACCGATGCGAACCCCTACCGGGTGATCTCCTCGCGTTCCTCCGGCCTGGCGGACACCGGCGGGTGGCCCGGCGAGACCGGCGCCTCGGCCGGCTTCTCGATCGGGAAGAAGAAGCCCTTGATCGCCGGGCCGAGTGCGCCCAGGCGGTTCATCTTCTTCGGCACCACCCAGCCCGCGTACTCCAGGTTGCCGTGACCGTGCTCGTCGACCGGCGCGAGCGGCTGGTGCACCTCGATGAAGCGGCCGTCCGGCAGGCGCCGGATGATGCCGGTCTCCACGCCGTGCGCCAGCACCTCGCGGTCGTGTTGCTGGAGGCCCAGGCAGATGCGGTACGTGATGTAGTACGCCAGCGGCGGCGCGACCAGAAGGCCGATGCGGCCGCCCCAGGTCATCGCGTTGAGGCTGATGTGGAACTTGTCAGCGATCACGTCGTTGCCACCGGACAGCGTCAGGATCAGCCAGAACGCGATCGCCATCGCGCCGAGCGCCGTGCGGGCGGGAACGTCACGCGGGCGCTGGAGCAGGTGGTGCGACTTGGTGTCCTTGGTCAGTCTGGCCTCTATGAACGGATAGAGCATCGGCAGCACCGTCAGGATGCCGGGTAGCACCACCGTCGGCCAGAAGATCGGTGGGATCGTATAGCCGTCGCCCCATCCGAACAGGTCGAAGCGTATCTCCCAGGCGGGGAAGAGCCGCGTCGAGCCGTCGAGGAACATGACGTACCAGTCGGGCTGGCTGGCCGCGGAGACCACGTACGCCTCGTAGGGGCCGAAGAGCCAGACCGGGTTGATCTGGAAGAGACCGGCCATCAGCGCGATAACGCCGAAGACGATCATGAAGAAGCCGCCCTGCTTGATCGTGTACCGCGGCACGAAGCGCTCGCCGACCACGTTCTGCTCGGTGCGGCCGGGGCCGGGCCACTGCGTGTGCTTCTGCTTGAAGACCAGGCCCAGGTGGACGCTGATCAGCGCGAGCAGCGCGCCCGGGATGAGCAGCACGTGGGCGATGTAGAAGCGGCCCATGATGACGTGCCCGGGGAACTCGCCGTCGAAGATCGACGTGGTGACCCACGAGCCGATCACCGGGATGGAGAGCATGATCGCCGAGGCGATGCGCAGGCCGGTGCCGGAGAGCGCGTCGTCCGGGAGCGAGTAGCCGGTGAAGCCGGCGAGGAAACCGACCCAGAAGAGCAGCGATCCGATGATCCAGTTAGCCTCACGCGGCTTGCGGAACGCGCCGGTGAAGAAGATCCGGAACATGTGCACGACGATCGCGGCCATGAACGTCAGCGCGGACCAGTGGTGCATCTGCCGCATGATCAGGCCGCCGCGCACGTCGAACGAGAGGTTGAGCGTCGACGCGTACGCCTGCGACATGTGCGTGCCACGCAGCGGCGCGTAGCTGCCGTCGTACGTCACGACCGTCAGCGACGGGTCGTAGAAGAACGTCAGGAACGTGCCGGTCAGCAGCAGGATGATGAACGAGAAGAGCGCGATCTCGCCCAGCAGGAACGACCAGTGGTCCGGGAAGACCTTGTTGAGGATGCTGCGCAGCGGTGTCGCCGCCTGGAACCGGTCGTCGAGCCCTCCGCCGACCTTGGCCGGCACCGCGCTGACGTCAATCTTCCGGCGCTTCATGGCCGCTCCCAAAATGCTGGCCCAACCGCCACCTTGTAGTCGGACGTCGCCACGAAGAAGCCTTCCTCGTCCACCGTGATGGGCAACTGCGGCAGGCTCCGCGTGGCCGGCCCGAAGATCGGCCGGGCATTGTCGGTGATCAGGAACTGCGACTGGTGGCACGGGCAGAGCAGGCGGTTGGTCTGCTGCTCGTACAGGCTCGCCGGGCAGCCCGCGTGGGTGCAGATCTTCGAGTACGCCACGAAGTTTTCCCACTGGGAGCCCTCGTTGACCGGCTTGGCGGTGGCGAGGGCCTTCTCCGCGTCGCCCGCCCGCAGGTGGATCAGGAGCGTCGGGGAGTCGGCGTGCTCGTTGGTCGCGCCGCCGGGGATACCCGGGAAGACCGTCATCTGGCCGCCCACGCTGACGTCGTCGGGGCGGATCGGCGTGCCGTCCTCGCGGGTGAGGCGGACCGGGCGGCCGCCGTTGCCGGCCGGGTCCCAGCCGGTGCGGAAGAGGATCCGGTCCTTGGTCGGGCTCTTGATCAGACCACCGACGAGCGGGGCGGCGGCCACCAGGCCGACCGGGGCGAGCCCGAGCAGCGCGGCGAGCCCGAGCGTCTTGCGGCGCTTGATGCCCATCTCGTCGGCGATGTACGCCATCGTCTCGCCGGTCAGCTTGCGGTCCACGCGGTCGGACGGGCCGTCGTGCCGGTCCTGGATCGCCACCTCGCGCGGCAGCAGCCGCTTGCCCCAGGTCAGGATGCCGAAGCCGACGCCGAGGAGCGCGATGCCCAGGGTGACCCCGAGCAGCGGCGTGTAGAGCTTGCTGTTGTTGGCGCCGAGCTCGTACTCCCAGGGCCCCCAGATGTAGATGATCATGAAGGCGGTCGACGCCAAGCCGGTGAGCAGGAAGAACGACGCCACCGTGCGGACCATCCGCCGCTCGGCCTTGGTGCCCTTGATCGGGTACGGGTCTTCGTAGTGGACGATCTCGATGCCGTCACGCCGCGCGCCCTCGCGGACGATCTCGAACCGCGACAGCCGCGGGTCGTCGACGTCGACCTCTTCCCGCTCGACGTCGTGGGCGTGGGTATCCGTACTGCGGGGTCCCCGCGTAAACGTGGAGCGCAGCGGAGCGTTTTCGTGAGGTGCTTTCATGACTTCCCCGCAATCCACAGTGCCGCGAACACCAGCGCGACGATGCCGACCAGGAAGATAGCCACACCTTCGGTCACCGGCCCGAACCGGCCCAGGCCCCAACCGCCCGGGTCCTTGTCCTTGTTGAGGGCCTCCTGGACGTAGCTGATGATCTCCTTCTTCTGCTCCGGCGTGAGCTGGTTGTCACCGAAGACCGGCATGTTCTGCGGGCCGGTCAGCATGGCCGCGTAAAGCTGCCGGTCGGTCGCCTTCGACAGGTGCGGGGCGTACTTGCCCGAGGAGAGGGCACCGCCGCCGCCGCTGAACGCGTGGCACGACGAGCAGTTGATCCGGAAGAGGTTGCCGCCGCGGGCGATGGCCTCCTCGTCACTCGCCGGCGCACGCAGGTCACCCTCCGGCACCTGTGGGCCGCCGCCAAGCTCCTGGATGTACTGGGCGAGCTGGCGGGTCTGGTCGTCGTTGAACATGGGCGGCTTGCGCGGCGCCTGCGCCTCCTGCCGCGCCATCGGCATGCGACCGGTGCTGACCTGGAACTCGACCGACGCCGCGCCCACGCCGATAAGGCTGGGGCCGCGTTCGGGCACGCCCTGGGCGTTGCGGCCGTGGCAGCTGATGCAGCTCTGGTCGAACAGCGCCTTGCCCTCCTCGGCCGCCGTGGACAGCTGCGGCGTGTCCTCGGCCGAGAGTCCGGGGGCGAAGACGGTGTACACACCGCCGGCGAGCGTCAGCGCGATGGTGAGACGCACCACCGTGCCCAGGCGCCGCCGCACCCGGCTGCGCGGTTGTGACCGCCTGCGGCGCAGCCGCGCCATCAGGCCGCCGGGGGTGTCAGAAGTCATGCCAGATGTCCTTCATAACTATGAGACGAACCGAGCGGGCGGAACGTGACAGGCTGCTCACTGCAGGAGGTAGATCATCGAGAACAGCGCGATCCAGACCACGTCGACGAAGTGCCAGTAGTACGAGACCACGATCGCCGAGGTCGCCTGCGCCGGCGTGAACCGGCCCATCGTCGTGCGGGCCATGAAGATGAGGAACGCCACCAGGCCACCGGTCACGTGCAGGCCGTGGAAGCCGGTGGTCAGGTAGAACATCGAGCCGTACCCGTCGGCGTTGATCTTCACGCCATGGTGCACCAGCTGGCGGTACTCGTTGGCCTGGCCCAGCACGAAGATGAGCCCCATCACGAAGGTGAGAGTGAACCAGCGGCGCAGCGAGTGCACGTCGCCCCGCTCCGCGGCGAAGACGCCAAACTGGCAGGTCACCGAGGACGCGACCAGGATCAGCGTGAACGTCGTCGCGTACGGCAGGTTGAGGACCTCCGTGTGCTTCTCCCACTGGCTGTAGTCCGCCGCGCGGATGGAGAAGTACATCGCGAAGAGCGCCGCGAAGAACATGAGCTCGCTGGAGAGCCACACGATCGTCCCGACGCTGACCATGTTGGGCCGCGTCAGCGAGTGGATCCGGCTCTTGTCAATTGCTGAGGCCGCAGTCACGCGGTCATTATCGCCACCTCGTAGTACGACGTTGCGTCGGGGTCACCTACGACGGTGTGTCGTGGGCTGCTGGCACCCTGAACCGGGCCTTGGCATAGCCTCGAACCGTGGAGCCCTTTACCGTTTCGTCCATCTTCACCGAGGCCAGCGTCGACAGCTGGATCGCGGTGCTGCTGGTGGTGGCGGCCGGCCTGTACCTGTACGGCGTGCACCGCCTGCGCGCCCGCGGCGACAAGTGGCCGGTCTCCCGCACGGTGCTCTTCATCGGTCCCGGGCTGGGCGCGATCGCCGCGGTGACGGTGAGTGGGCTGCACGCCTACGACACCACGCTCATTTCGGTACACATGGTGCAGCACATGGTGCTCTCCATGGTCGCGCCGATCTTCCTGGCGCTGGGCGCGCCGGTCACGCTCGCCCTCCGGGTGCTGCGCGGCGCGCCCCGGCGGCGGCTGCTGGCGGTGGTGCACAGCCGGTTCGCCCGCGTGATGGCGTTCCCGCTGGTCGCGTACGCGCTCTTCGTCGCCAACCCGTTTGTGCTCTACTTCACCGACCTCTACCGGCTGACCCTGGAGAACGCGTTCGCCCACGAGGTGGTGCACGCCCACTTCATCCTCACCGGCTGCCTCTTCTTCTGGCCGCTGGTCGGGCTCGACCCGCTCCCCGGCCGGTGGCCCTACCCGGGGCGGGCGCTGCTCATGGTGCTGTCTGTGCCGTTCCACACGGTGTTGGGGCTCACCATCATGCAGAGCACCACGCTGCTCGGCGGCGACTGGTACCCCTCGCTCGGGCTCACCTGGGCCGACCCGTGGACCGACCAGAAGGTGGCCGGCGGCATCCTGTGGGCCGGCGGCGAGTTCGTCTCGGTCACGATGATCGGCGTGCTGCTGGTGCAGTGGTTCAAGCAGTCCGAGCGGGAAGCCCGGCGCATCGACCGCGAGCTAGACCGGCAGGAGGCAGCCGCCGCGGCGGCCGAGGCGGCGGCGGCCCGCACCGGGGCCCAACGCGCCGAGTGACGACGGGTACGATCAGGCCGCAGCTAAGAGGTGGGAGCGCCATGACCGACCGTACGTACACCGTCCTGCTCTACAGCGACGACCCTCAGGTGCGCGACCGCATGCGGCTCGCGATCGGGCCGCGGCCGGCGGCCGACCTGTCGGTGGAGTTCGTCGAGGCCAGCGATTACGCGGGGTGCGTCCGGCTGGTCGACGACTTCGAGATCGACCTGATGGTGCTCGACGGCGAGGCGACCCCCGGCGGCGGCATCGGCATCGCCCGGCAGATCAAGGACGACCGCGACGACGCGCCGCCGACCTGCCTCGTGATCGCCCGGGCAGCCGACCGCTGGCTCGCGGCGTACGCGGAGGTCGACGCGACCCTGCTGCACCCGCTGGACCCGGTGACCACCGGGGAGACTGTCGCTGGGCTGCTGCGTTCGCACGCTGCCGCCTGACCCCCCCACAACTGGAGGCCACCGTGGGCGAGCGGACCTGGCCAAACCTGATCGCCGCGCTGCTGCGCGCCGAGGAGCTGTCCACCGCTGACACCGCCTGGGCGATGGGCGAGATCATGAGCGGTTCGGCGACGCCGGTGCAGATCGCCGGCTTCGCCATGGCGCTGCGCGCCAAGGGCGAGACCCCGGCCGAGCTGAGCGGCCTGGTCGAGACGATGCTGGCCAACGCCGCGCTGGTCGACCTCCCCGACGAGGTGCGCGCCAGCGCCGTCGACGTGGTCGGCACCGGCGGTGACCGGGCGCACACCGTCAACATCTCCACCATGACCGCGATCGTGGTCGCCGGCGCGGGCGTGCGCGTGGCCAAGCACGGCAACCGGGCCGCCTCCTCGAAGTGCGGGGCGGCCGACCTGCTGGAGTTCCTGGGCATCCCGCTCGACCTGGGGCCCGAGCAGGTGGCGCACTGCCTCACCGAGGTGGGCATCGGCTTTTGCTTCGCGGCCCGCTACCACCCCGGGATGCGGCACACCTCGGTCCCCCGCCGCGAGCTGGGCGTGCCCACGGTCTTCAACTTCCTGGGCCCGCTCACCAACCCGGCCCGTCCCCGCGCCGGCGTGGTGGGCTGCTTCGACCCCCGGATGGCGCCGGTGATGGCGAGCGTCTTCGCCCAGCGCGGCGACTCGGTGCTGGTCGTGCGGGGCGAAGACGGGCTCGACGAGTTCAGCACGGCGGCGCCGACCCGGGTCTGGGCCGTGCGCGACGGCATCGTCACCGAGCACCTGCTCGACGCGGCCGACCTGGGCATCGCCCGGTCCGCGCCGGGCGACCTGCGCGGTGGCGACGCCGCCTTCAACGCCGACGTGACCCGCCGCCTGCTGGCCGGCGAGCCGGGCCCGGTCCGCGACGCGGTGCTGGTCAACGCCGCGGCCGCGCTGGCCGCCCAGGCCGGCCTCCCGGGCGACCCGCTGGAGTGCATGCGCGAGTCCCTGGCGCGCGCCGCCGAGAGCATCGACAGCGGCGCCGCCGCGAAGAGGCTCGACCGCTGGGTCGAGGTGGCCCGCGCCACGGCCTAGAGACCTTCGCGGTCGAGGTCCGCGCCGCGGTCAGCGCACTCGCCGCACGCTTCTCCGGGCTACCGCGATGTCCGTCGCGCTCCAGGCCGCTGCGTGGGGTCCCCGGGGAGACAGGTGCTTTCCCGCAGCCGCCCGCTCTGCGGTCCACAGCCCCGGCCCCGGCCCGCAGCGGGGGCAGGGCCCGGAAGGTTGAGACCCCACACACGCCCCGGCGGTGGCACACGACCGCCCACCGCCCTTCAGGCTGATGACCACGGGATGCGCAGCGGCCTCGGTCCGGGCGGAGCTGTCGAGTTGGGCGCGCCAACGCGCCCAACTCGCGCTGTATCACCAGCGCGCGTCCGGCACACGGTCTGCCGCCGGCACACTTGCTCAGCTTCGCGATCGGTCGGGATAGTTCGTTGACGTCGGCGGCGCGCGACGCCGGCGGCGGCGTCGGCGTCGGTTCGGACTGCCCACCGGGCAGGCAGCCTTTGGATCAAGACGAGTTATGGCTGCTATTGGCGCCACAAGTCGTCTTGATCCCGCCACTTGTTGATCCATGGCGTGCCCACGTCTTTGGGGGGCGGGGATTGTTCGCGGTCTTGAGGTCAAGGTCGTGCGTGGCGAAGAATCCACCCTCCGGGGTCAATTGGCCGCCACGGACGGACCGCCTCCCCGCCCGGTCAGCCCGGACAGGGGGCTTTGTCAGGGACATAGCCCCTTGCGGCCGGTTTGAATGGGCAATGTCCCCGACAATCGCCCACACACACACCTGCCGGGTCCGGCCCGGCAACCACCGGGCCCGGCATCCACGCCGCGAGTCGCGTATTTCGCGTCCGGCCGGGTTGGGCGCACCGGTGCGCCCAACCCGACAGCTTCCCCAACACACGACACCAGGTCCGAGCGCAGCCCAGCCGCGCAACCGCCTCGACTCCGAAAGCTCCGTCGAGCCGCACAGGCGGCCGCCGATCGGTGCGTGTATTCAGAGGAGGGTCTGTGTCCAGGCGGCGATGCGGTCGGCGACGGGGTCGGCCGCACGTACCCAGGTGAAGTGGTCGGCGCCCGCGATCGCGTGGCGCTCCCGCGTCACCTCGGCGGCGCGCAGCTTGCCGCAGAGGTGGTCGAGCGTCTCGTGCGGCGTGTACTGGTCGTGGTCGACGCTGATCGCCAGCACCGGCGTACGCAGCGCGCCCAGCGCCGCCTCCGCGTCGACGCCGCCCAGCCGGGGGAAGCGGCCGGTGCGGGCGGTGTGTGCCCAGTCACGGATCACGCCCCTCGCCTGCCGGCCGCCGAAGCCCCAGCCGGGCCACACGCGCAGTGCCGCGCTGGTGACGCCGATCGCCTGGGTCATCGCCAGCACGCCGAGGCGGCGGCGCGGATAGACCCGCCAGTACGGCAGGCCGACCGCCATCAGCACCACGCCGTCCACATCGGACTGCCCGGCCAGCGCCAAGTGCAGCAGTGCGGCCTGCCCACCGAGCGAGTGGCCGAGCACGATCCGGCGGCGCCCGTCGAGCCGCGGCTTGAGCGCCTCCTGGACGGCACCGACGTCGTCGGCCAGCTCGGCGTACCCGTACCCAGAGGAACGGCTGGACGGCGGCGTGCTGGCGCCCGTGCCGCGGAGGTCGGCCACGACGACGGCCATGCCGGCCCGGCGCAGTGACGCGGCGAGCGGCCGGTAGTAGCGGGCGCGCACCCCCATCGCCGGCCACACCACGACGACCGGCGGGTCGGCCACGCCGTCGGGCTCGGGGTAGACCTGGAGACCGAGGCGGTCGGTGCCCCGGTCGAGGTACTCCTGGGCGTAATCCTCAGTCGGCATCGTCGAGACCGATCGCGAACGCGCCCTCCAGGTCGTGCTGAGAGTACGCGCGGAACGCGATGTGGGTCTCGGTGTCGAGCACGCCGGGCGTCTTGTTGATCGACCCGGCGATCACCTCGGCGATCTGCTCGTACTCCCGCACGCGCACGATCGCGATGAGGTCGACGTGGCCGGCCACCGAGTAGACCTCGCTGACGTTGGGCAGGGCGGCCAGGGTCTCCGCCACCTCGGGGATCGAGTCGGTCGCGCAGTCGATCAGGACGATCGCGGTGATCACGCGCCTACCCTATCGGCTCCCGCGCCCTGCTCGTCGAGCCAACGGGCGTGCGCCTCCCAGGCCGCCTGTTTGGTGGTGCCGAGGGCGGCGCCGATCTGCGACCACGAGGCGCCGGTGGCGCGGGCCGACCGCACGCCGAGCTGCCGACCGTAGCCGGCCTTGCGCGCGATCAGCTCGCCCAGCGCGAGCATCTCCAGCGCCTCCTCCTTGGTGAGTGGCGGTGCGGCGAACGACTCGTCCTCCTCACCGGGCGAGGCGAGGGCGTCCCGCGTGCGCAGCGTGTCGTAGCGGGCCACGGCCGTCTGCAGAGTGTGCTGGCGCTCCAGCTCGTCCGGCGTCGACATGCCACCACTATCTCGTCAAGACGCCCTGACGTCAAGTTGCCCTGACACCGCGACGCGCGGCATGATGTCCGGCAGCAGCGACTGGCGGCACGGGGATGGATCACCATCGGGGAGCTCGCCGCGGGAGCCGACCGCCTGGGCGCCCGCGCCGAGGAGTCCGCATGCCCTCCACGAGTGAATCCGCCCTCCTCCTGCCCGGCGCGCCGGTCGCCGAGGCAGTCCTGGCCGAGACCGCCGCCGCGACCGCCCGCCTGCGCGAGCGCGGCATCACGCCCAGCCTGGCCACCGTGCTGGTCGGCGATGACGACGCCAGCGCCGGCTACATCCGCATCAAGCAGCGGCAGGCAGCCGAGCTCGGATTCGCATCCCCGCACGAGCACCTGCCGGCCGCCGCCTCCCAGGCCGACCTGCACCGCGTGATCGCCCGCTTCAACGCCGACCCCGCCGTGCACGGGCTGCTGGTGCAGTACCCGATCCCGGCCCACCTCGACTACGACGTCGCGTTGCAGAGCATCGACCCGGACAAGGACGTCGATGGCATGCACCCGCTCAACATGGGCCGCCTGGCGGTCGGTCTGCCCGGCCCGCTGCCCTGTACGCCGGCGGGCATCGAGACACTGCTGGCGCACTACGAGATCCCGGTCTCCGGGCGAGAGGTCGTGATCCTCGGCCGCGGCGCCACGCTCGGCCGCCCGCTGGCGATGCTGCTCGCTCAGAAGCGCCCCACCGCCAACGCCGCCGTCACCGTGGTGCACACCGGCGTCCGCGACTGGCCCCGGTACGCCCGGCGGGCCGACGTCCTCGTAGGCGCGGCCGGCGTACCCGGGATCATCCAGCCTGAGCACGTCAAACCCGGCGCCGTGGTGATCGGCGCGGGCGTCCGCTACGCCGGGCGCCGCCTGCTGCCGGACGTCGACGAGGCGTGCGCGAGCGTCGCCGGCGCCATCACGCCCCGCGTCGGCGGCGTCGGGCCCACGACGGTGGCCATGCTCGTCCGAAACGTGGTGCGGGCGGCCGAGCGGGCCAGCGGGTAGCGCCATTCGAACAGGTGCGCGACACGCCGGCCCACCTCCGCCAACCGGCCGGCGGGTCGTGGCAGCGTGAGAAAGGACACCCGGGTAGTTCCGCCTCCTAGAGCATCACCGCTTCCTAGAGCAGAGGAGAGACCCGTGCGAGAGTTGCGTTGCGTCATCTGCGAGGCCGACATGCCCTTCGAGGCGGTGCCGGCCGACGGCGAGACCGGCGACGAGTTCCCCGAGCTGCTCTGCACCGGCTGCGGCACCGCCGTGGTGGTCGCGCCCTTCACGCTGCGGGTCTGGATGCGCCACCGGGGCAACGCGGTGGCCCCGCAGCAGCGCCGGGCCGCCTGACCGTATTTCGCTGGCCGGCGCCGCCCCGATCGACCATCCTGGCCGGGGTGAACGACGCCGAACGCCGGGTCTGGGGCCGGCTCCCCGCCGGTACGCGCGAGTCGCTGGCCGGGCTCTCCGCCTCCGACCTGCAAACTCTGCTGCTGTCGGTGGCGCGGGCGCGGGCGGCCGAGGTGCGCCCCGCCGGCCTGCTGCGCCGCTGGCGCGAAGACCGCTTCGTCCGCCCCTCCCCCGCCGACCCGCGCGCCGTCGCCGCCCTGGAAGCCCGGATGTGGCGGCTGCTGCCGGAGCGGTTCGCGGGCGTGGAGCTTTCGCCGGTGGCCCCACTCGGCACGTGCGCGGTGGTAACCCCGCAGAGCCAGGACCGAGTCGTCTCCACGCTCCGCGCCGCCGAGGTGGTGAGCGACTCCACGAACGCGCTCGCGGTCGAGGCGGCGGACCGCCGGTTGCGCCAGCCCGCCACGGGCGAGGTGCACCTGGCCGCCAGCCACCGCATGCTGCGGGCGCAGCGTTTCCCGGCCGGCTGGGGCGCGCACTTCCGCCTCTTCGCGCTGGTGTCCAGTGCCCGCGACACCGGCTCCGGCGACACCGAGGCGCGGCTGCTGATCCTGCACCTCGGCTACTGGCGGCGCGTGCTCGCCGACCTGCTGCCGCCGGGCGTGACGCCGCGGCTGGAGTACACGATCTTCGACAGCCCCGTGCTCCGCGAACGTCTCGCCGACACGGTCGCGCCCGCCGTGCCCGTCGTCGAGGATCCGGAACGCGAGCGCGGCCGGGGCTACTACGCCGGCATGGCCCTGCGGATCACCGCGCGGCGCGGTGACGAGGTCGTGGAGCTGGGCGACGGCGGCTTCACCACGTGGACGGCGCAGGTGATGGGAAACGCCAAGGAGCGCTGCCTGATTTCCTGCCTCTCCACAGAACGGCTGGCCGCCCTGACAAGCGACCAGCCGTGAGGTGGATGGCTCAGTGCTCGGCGGTGCGCCGCGTGCCGGTGTAGTACTCGAACAGCAGGCCGCAGGTGGTGAACGTCACCGCGATCAGGCCGATCGCCAGCAGCCACCACATCCAGAAGACCAGGCCCAGGCCGGCCACCGTCGCGGCGAGCGCGATGCCGAAGGGCCAGTAGCTGCCCGGGCTGAAGAAGCCGATCTCGCCCGCGCCCTCGGCGATCTCCGCCTCCGGCAGGTCTTCCGGACGCGGGTCGATGCGGCGGGAGACAAACCAGAAGAAACCGCCGCACATTGTGGTCAGCAGCGCGGAGAGCAGGAGCGCGACCACGCCCACCCACTCGATGGTGCTCGAGTACCAGGTCCACCACGCGTACACGGCACAGGCGACGTACAGGAACACCGACACGACGCCGAAGATCCGCCACTCAGTCTTCATCGCGGTGTCCCTATCCTCCGGTGGACGACTGGTTGAAGTTGGACACGTCGCGCCTGGTCTCGAACGGCACGGTCGTGGTCGCCAGCGGCGACTCGCCGATCGACTGGAGCGCCTCCTGCGTGGTGGCACCGTCTCGCTTGGCCTGGAGGAACTGCTCGTACTCCGCCGGCGACACCGCGCGCAGCTCGAAGTTCATCATCGAGTGGTAGGTGCCACACAGCTCGGCACACCGCCCGACGTACGCGCCCTCCTGGTCGATGCTCGCGACCTCGAAGACGTTGCGCACGTTGCCGGGGAAGACGTCGCGCTTGAAGAGCAGCTCCGGGACCCAGAACGAGTGGATGACGTCCTTGCTGGTCTCCTCGAAGCGGATCCGCTGGCCGGTGGGAAGCACCAGCACCGGGATCACGTCGGCGGAGCCGAGCGTGGAGGCGACCGTGTTGGCGTCTTCACCGATGCCGTCGCGGTAGTTGAACTGCCAGCCCCACTTGAACGCGACGACCTCGACGGTCACGTCCGGGTTGCCCGACTTTCGGTCGACGTCGGTCTGCACGACGGCCGTGTAGTAGAAGAGCACGCACACGACCAGGATCGGGGCGATCGTGTAGAGGAACTCCATCGGCATGTTGTAACGGGTCTGCACCGGCAGCTGGTCGCTCCGCTTGCGGTAGCGCACCACGCACCAGAAGATCAGACCCCACACCAGCACGCCGACGGCGAGAGCCGCGATGACCGAGCCGATCCACAGGTCGTACATGCGGTTGGCCTGAGGCGTGACGCCCCCGGGCCAGCCGAACCCGAACGCCGAGCCGACATCGCAGCCACCCAGCAGGGTCACCAGTGCCAGAGCGCCGGCGCCGAGCCCGGCGAGCCGGCCAACCCGGCCGCGCGCACCCCTTGCGATCACCTGGTCCTGCCTCCCTAGCAGTGCCGTAGCGAGCAACCGGCACATTACTCGACCATGCATCTACTACACGTCGTGGGGGTGGGTAGCGTCGCTTCCATGCAGGCGTTCTTCGACGCGGCCGCGGGCGCGCCGCTCCATCCGGTCGCGCGGCAGGCACTGCTCGCCGCCCTCGAAGACGGCTGGGCCGACCCCGGCAAGCTCTACACGCAGGCCCGCCGGGCACGCCAGCTCCTCGACGCGGCGCGGGCAGCGACCGCCGAGATTCTTGGGGTACGACCCGACGAGATCGCCTTCACCCCCAGTGGCACCGCCGCGGTGCACTCGGCGGTCGAGGGCACACGCAAAGGGCGGCGCCGGGCGGGTCCGGTGCTGGTGCACTCGGCGATCGAGCACTCCGCCGTGCTCCACGCCGCGGGTGAGGACGGGGTGAGCGTGCCGGTCGACCGGCTCGGGCGACTCGACCTGGACGCGTGGCGGGCGGCCGTACGCGGCGACGGTGTGGCCCTAGCCGCCCTCGTCAGCGCGAGCCACGAGGTGGGCACGGTCCAGCCGGTCGCCGAGGCTGCCGAGGCGTGTGCCGCGCACGGCGTACCCCTGTTCGTGGACGCGGCGCAGTCGGTGGGTCGCGTGCCCGTACCCGATGGCTGGTCCCTGCTCGCCGCGAGCGCCCGCAAATGGGGTGGCCCGCCCGGTGTGGGGCTGCTGGTCGTGCGGAAGGGGACGCGCTGGGAGGCGCCGTACCCCCAGGAAGGCGACCGGGACACGGGCCGCGACCTGCCCGCGATCGTGGCGGCCGCGGCGGCGCTGCGGGCGGTGGCCGCCGACCGGGAGGCCGAGGCGGCGCGGCTGGCTCCCCTGGTCGACCGGATCCGCGCGGTGGTGCCGGCGACCGTGCCCGATGTGGAGGTGGTCGGCGACGCCGAGGCGCGGCTGCCGCACCTGGTCACGTTCTCGTGCCTTTACGTGGACGGCGAGGCGCTGCTGCACGCGCTGGACCGCCGCGGCTTCGCCGTCTCGTCCGGCTCGTCGTGCACGTCGTCGACGCTCCGGCCGAGCCACGTGCTGGAGGCGATGGGCGTGCTGTCGCACGGCAACGTACGGGTCTCGCTGCACCGCGAGACCACGCAGGAGCAGGTGGAGCGCTTCCTGGCCGAGCTGCCCGGCATCGTCGCCGACCTGCGGGCCGAGGCGGGGGTGGTGGGGCTGTGAACCCGCCGGTCGTGCTGGACTGCCTGGGCCAGCGGTGCCCGCTGCCGGTGATCGCGCTCGCCCGGCGGCTGCCCCAGCTCGACGTCGACGGGGTGGTGCGCGTGCTCGCCGACGATCCGGCCGCCGCCAACGACATCCCCGCGTGGTGCCGCATGCGCGGCCACCAGTACCTGGGCGCGACGACCGTCGACGGCTCACCCGCCTACGACGTGCGCCGCGCCCACTGACGCCCAGCCCGCTCAGGGCAGGTGCGGGCGGACCTCCTCGGCCGCCTCCGCGCCGTACGCCCCGGCGAGGCGCTCCAGGAACGCGTCCGACTTGATCTCGTACTCCTGCGGGCCGACCGTCTCCAGCACGAGCGCGGCCACCAGCGAACCGACCTGGGCCGAACGCTCCAGCCCCAGCCCCCAGGAACGGGCCGAGAAGAAGCCGGCGCGGAAGCCGTCGCCGACGCCGGTGGGGTCTTCGGTGCGCACGTCCGGCACGACCGGCACGTGGATGCGCTCGATGTCGCGGCCGGTGATCTCGACGCCGTCCTTGCCGAGCGTGGTCACGCGGATGCCGACCATCTCGAGCATCTGGTCACCGGAGATGCCGGTCTTGTTTTCCAGCAGCGACTTCTCGTACTCGTTGGTGAGCAGGTAGGCGGCACCGTCGATCAGCTTGCTCAGGTCGCCCCCGTCCATGCGGGCCATCTGCTGGGAGATGTCGGCCACGAAGGGGTAGCTCCGGTCGCGGCACTCCTGCGAGTGGCGGATCATCGCGTCCGGGTCGTTGGGGCTGACGAGCACGAGGTCGAGTTGGCCCACGCGGTCGGCGACCGGGGCCAGCTCGATGTTGCGCGCCTCGCTCATCGCGCCCGCGTAGAACGAGGCGATCTGGCACAGGTCGTTGTCGGTCGTGCAGACGAAGCGGGCGGTGTGTGCCACCTCGCTGACGTGCACCGAGTCGCAGTCGACGCCGTGCCGCTCCAGCCACGAGCGGTAGTCGGCGAAGTCGGCGCCCACCGCACCGAGGAGCACTGGCCGCAGCCCGAGCTGGGCCATGCCGAACGCGATGTTGGCGGCGATGCCACCTCGCCGCACGACCAGGTCGTCGACCAGGAAGGACAGGGAGACCTTGTGCAACTGGTCGGCGATGAGCTGGTCGGCGAACCGGCCCGGGAAGTGCATCAGGTGGTCGGTGGCGATCGAGCCGGTAACGGCGATCTTCATAGCGCCCTCGCGAATCGGGTACGGGTCGTGCAGTGCGCGGACAGCGTACCCACATCCCCGGCCCCCGGAGTTAGCCGTCTGATCGCGATCCGGTAGCCCCGCGAACACCGGCCGGACACGAAAAACGGGGCCACCGGTGACGGCGGCCCCGTTTCGGGACGTGCGGGTCGTGCTGGGCGGCTCAGTGGAACGAGTCGCCGCACGCGCACGAGCCCTGCGCGTTGGGGTTGTCGATGGTGAAGCCCTGGGCGTCGATGCGGTCGGCGAAGTCGATGGTCGCGCCGGCCAGGTAGGGCGCGCTCATCCGGTCGACGACGACCTCGACACCGTCGAAGTCGCTGACCACGTCACCGTCGAGCGAGCGCTCGTCGAAGAAGAGCTGGTAGCGCAGGCCCGAACAGCCGCCCGGCTGCACGGCGACCCGCAGCCGCAGGTCGTCGCGGCCTTCCTGCTCGATCAGGGCCTTGACCTTCTGCGCCGCGACGTCGCTGAGGACAACGGTGGTCGCGGCCTTGGCCTCGGTCGACTCGGTCTGCGGAGTGGTCACTTGGAGATCTCCCTGTGCCGGGTGCGGATGGTTCGGTACTCAAGAGGCAACGCTAGCCCCCTGGCCGGCGATTCCCAATGGACTGTCAACCGAGTCTAGGCCAGTTTCCCCCCGAATCTCGTTTCGCCCCGAATCTGGCTGAGTACGGCTCGCGGTACGAGGCGGGTCTCCCCCTGGCGGCGCCGCGCTGGTCGGCGAGGGCGCCAACTCCCGCGTGCGGCACTGACCGTTTTGGTGTGATCCTGCCCACGATATCGCGATAACGCCGCACACCGAACGCGCGCTGGCGAGCCCGGGTCAGGAGCGGCTCCACTGGCGCGCCAGGCGGGCGGCCACCTCGTGGAGGCCGTCGGCCGGGCGGGACATCGCCTCCTCCTCGCTGCCGAAGTGCTCGGTGAGCGACCACGACTCGGTGATGCCCGCGGCGGCGGCTTCGCGGCGGCCGGCACTCACGCGGCCGGCGAGCACCAGGCAGGGCAGGCCGCGGTCGCGGGCGGCGCCGGCCACGCCGGCCACCACCTTGCCGCGAAGGGACTGGTAGTCGAACGAGCCCTCGCCGGTGATCACCAGGTCGGCGGCGTCGAGCGCGGCGTCCAGGCCGATCAGGCGGTTGACCAGCGCGATACCCGACTCGCAGCGGCCGCCAAGCGCGAGGATGGCAGCGCCCAGCCCGCCGGCGGCGCCCGCGCCGGCCAGGTTGGCCACGCCGGGCGGGCAGGTGGGGAGCTTCTCGAGCACCTCGGCCCAGCGGGTGAGCGCGCCGTCGAGCAGCATGACGTCCTCGCGGCTGGCGCCCTTCTGCGGTCCGTACACGTTGCTGGCGCCGTGCAGCCCGGTCAGCGGGCTGTCCACGTCGGTCGCGGCGACCAGGGTCACGTCGCGGAGCCGGGGTGCGCCGCCCAGCTCGGCTACGGCCACGAGGGCGGCGCCACCGTACGGCAGGGCGTACCCGGAACCGTCGAGCGGCGGCGCGCCTAGAGCCGCGAGCATGCCCGCGCCCCCGTCGTTGGTCGCGGAGCCGCCGAGGCCCACCACTACGGTGCGGGCGCCGTGCTCGATCGCGTGCGTGATCAGGATCCCGAGGCCGTACGACGTCGCGCCCCGGACGTCGCGGTCGGCCGGCTCGACCAGGTGGAGGCCGCACGCCTGGGCGCTCTCCACGTACGCGGTGTCGCCGACCAGCAGCACCGAGCCGGCGGCCGGCCGGCCCAGCGGGTCGACCGTCTCCACCGGCAGGGTACGGCCGGGCAGCGCGGTGGCCAGCACGTCCACGAAGCCGGGTCCGCCGTCGGACAGCGGGCGGATGACCGTCTCGTCGTCCGGCGCGGACGAGTGCCAGCCCTCGGCGACCGCGGCGGCCACCGCGGGGGCGGAGAGCGTGCCGGCGAATTTGTCCGGACAGATCAGTACGCGCATGAGTCCGCAGTGTGGCAGGACACAGCGTCGGACCTGCGGTCGGGCGCATCATGGATGGCGTGACTTCCACGACCTCCCCTGCCTCCGCTTGGACTGAGCCGTCGAGCACCGGTGCCGCCCTCCTGCTGCTCGGCCGGGGCAGTGACCCGTCCGCTGAGAAGGGCGTCGAGTGCCCCGGCGAGTTGCCCTCGCCGAGTGACCCCACGCTGGTCGAGCGGGCCCAGCGGGCCAAGGCCGCGCTCGGCGACCGCCTGTTCGTGCTGGGGCACCACTACCAGCGCGACGAGGTGATCCAGTTCGCCGACGTGACCGGCGACTCGTTCAAGCTCGCGCGCGAGGCGGCCGCCCGGCCGGAGGCGGAGTTCATCGTCTTCTGCGGCGTGCACTTCATGGCGGAGAGCGCCGACATCCTCACCACCGAGACGCAGAAGGTGGTGCTGCCCGACCTCGGCGCCGGCTGCTCGATGGCCGACATGGCCGCGCTTCCGCAGGTGGAGACCGCGTGGGAGCTGCTGGAAGACCTCGGCATCGCGGCTACCACGGTCCCGGTCACGTACATGAACTCGTCGGCCGACATCAAGGGCTTCGTCGGTCGCAACAACGGCGTGGTGTGCACCTCGTCCAACGCGAAGCGGGCGCTGACCTGGGCGTTCGAGCGGGGGGATGGGCGCTCATCCCGGCCGGAAGGCACAGGCCGGGAAAGACCGGAAGGCACAGGCCGGGAAAGAAAGGTGCTCTTCCTCCCCGACCAAC
This sequence comes from Phytohabitans kaempferiae, assembly GCF_042433955.1. NCBI lineage: Bacteria > Bacillati > Actinomycetota > Actinomycetes > Micromonosporales > Micromonosporaceae > Phytohabitans > Phytohabitans kaempferiae. The sequence goes on from NZ_JBHLUH010000091.1 coordinate 78,313, forward strand.
ACCTGGGGCGCAACACGGCCGTACTCGAAATGGGCTTTGATCTTGAGGATTGCGTCCTCTACAACCCGCACAAGCCCAACGGCGGCCTCACCCCGGAGCAGCTGCGCGACGCCAGGATGATCCTGTGGCGGGGGCACTGCTCGGTGCACGGCCGCTTCACGCTGGGCTGCGTGGAGGAGGTGCGCGAGCGCGTGCCGGGCGTCAACGTGCTGGTGCACCCCGAGTGCCGCCACGAGGTGGTCACCGCCGCCGACTACGTCGGCTCGACCGAATACATCATCAAGACGATCGAGGCCGCGCCCGCCGGTTCGGCGTGGGCGGTGGGGACCGAGCTCAATCTGGTACGGCGCCTCGCCAACGCCCACCCCGACAAGCAGATCATGTTCCTTGATCGAAACGTGTGCTACTGCTCCACGATGAACCGCATCGACCTGCCTCACCTCGTGTGGGCGCTGGAGGAGCTGGCCGCGGGCCGGCTGGTCAACCAGATCACGGTCGACCGGGACACCGCACGTCACGCGCGCGTCGCGCTTGACCAGATGCTCGCGTTGCCGTAACGCTCCGTAGCTCGCCGTTTACGGTCTCCCCGTTTCGTGCCATCTCGGGCGGTGTGCACCCCCTTCGACACGTCACGGAGCGCTATGCTGCCCCGGGCGGCGATCGGGGGCTCTGCGCCGCGCGACAAGCCATCTGGTGGAGGTTGTGCGTTGACCGTGAATGACGTCCTGACCGTGCATGGCGGCACTCCGCTGCACGGGCGGATCCGGGTCCGCGGTGCCAAGAACCTCGTCTCCAAGGCGATGGTCGCGGCGCTGCTGGGCGACGCGCCGAGCCGGCTGTACGACGTGCCGCGCATCCGTGACGTCGAGGTCGTGCGCGGCCTGCTGGAGCTGCACGGCGTCCGGGTCACCGATGGCACCGAAGACGGCGAGCTGGTCTTCGATCCGGCCAATGTGGAGAGTGCCACCACCGACGAGATCAACGTGCACGCCGGCTCCAGCCGCATCCCGATCCTCCTCTGCGGGCCGCTGCTGCACCGTCTGGGCCACGCCTTCATCCCCGACCTGGGCGGCTGCCACATCGGGCCGCGGCCGATCGACTTCCACATCCAGGCGCTGCGGCAGTTTGGCGCGGTGGTCGACAAGGGCCCCGACGGCATGCACCTGACCGCGCCGACCGGGCTGCACGGCACCAAGCTGGAGCTGCCGTACCCGAGCGTCGGCGCCACCGAGCAGGTCCTGCTCACCGCGGTGATGGCCGAGGGCGTGACCGAGCTGCGCAACGCGGCGGTCGAGCCGGAGATCATCGACCTCATCTGCGTGCTCCAGAAGATGGGCGCGATCATCAAGGTGCACACCGACCGGGTCATCGAGATCCAGGGCGTGCCCCGCCTCGGTGGCTACACCCACCGCCCCATCCCCGACCGCATCGAGGCGGCGAGCTGGGCGGCGGCCGCGCTGGCCACCGGCGGCGACATCGAGGTGCTCGGCGCCGAGCAGGTCGACATGATGACGTTCCTCAACGTGTTCCGCTCGGTCGGCGGCGCGTACGAGGTCACCGACATGCGCCCGCCGCGCAACGGCTCCCCCGGCCAGGAGGGCAAGATCCGCTTCTGGCACCCCGGCGACGAGCTCAAGGCGGTCGCGCTGGAGACCGACGTGCACCCCGGCTTCATGACCGACTGGCAGCAGCCGCTCGTCGTCGCGCTCACCCAGGCGCGCGGGCTCTCGATCGTGCACGAGACCGTGTACGAGCAGCGGCTCGGCTACACGCAGGCGCTCAACTCGATGGGCGCCACCATCCAGGTCTACCGCGACTGCCTCGGCGGCACCCCCTGCCGCTTCGGCCGGCGTGACTTCAAGCACTCGGCGGTGATCGCCGGGCCGAGCAAGCTGCACGCCGCCGACCTGGTCATCCCCGACCTGCGGGCCGGTTTCAGCCACCTGATCGCGGCACTGGCGGCCGAGGGCACCTCCCGAGTGTACGGCGTCGACCTCATCGACCGGGGGTACGAGGACTTCGAGGCGAAGCTGGCGGCCCTGGGCGCGCACGCCGAGCGCGCCTGATCCCGGTACCCTCGACACCGTGCCGTCACTGTTCCGCCGCAAGCCCGCCGACGTCGTAGAAGACGAGGCTCCTGAGACCGCGCCCGAGGAAGAGGCCGAGGCGGTCCGTCCCAGGGGCTACACGCCGAGCAAAAAGGAGCTCGGCGTCGAGACGCCCAAACGCGCCAGCACCAGCCGGCGCCGTGCCACCGAGCCGGCTCCGGCCAACCGCCGCGAGGCCTACAAGCGGATGCGGGAGAGGCAGCGGGCCGACCGGGCCGAGGCCGCGGCCGGCATGCGCGCCGGTGACGAGCGCTACCTGCTCGCCCGCGACCGCGGCCCCGAGCGGCTGCTCGTGCGCAACATCGTCGACGCCCGCCGCACGGTGGGCACGTGGTTCTTCGGCGGCGCGCTGGTGGTGCTGATCGGCTCGTCGGGCGCGATGCCGCCGGCGGTGCGCCTGATCTCCAACCTGCTGTGGGCGACCCTCGCGCTCGCGGTGGTGGTCGACTCGGTGTTGATCTCGCGCAAGGTCAAGCGCCTGGTCCGCGAGCGCTTCCCGAAGACGACCCAGCGGATGGGCTCGCTCTACCTCTACGCGATCACCCGCTCGATCACCTTCCGCCGGATGCGCATGCCCAAGCCCAAGGTGCAGATCGGCGACGCGGTCTGACCCGTGGCGTTCGCCGGCTTTCCCGCTGAGGCCTTCGCGTTCTACGAAGGGCTCGAGGCGGACAACTCGAAGACCTACTGGACCGCGCACAAGGACGTGTACGACACCTGTGTGCGCGCCCCGATGGCCGAGCTGGCCGGTGAGCTGGCCGCCCTGGTGCGCGCCGAGCCGAAGCTCTTCCGCCCCCACCGGGACGTGCGCTTCGCCAAGGACAAATCGCCGTACAAGACGCATCAGGGGGCGTTCTTCGAGGTGATGGCCGGCGTCGGCTACTACGTGCACGTCGACGCCGAGGGCCTGTTTACGGCGGCCGGGTTTTACTCGCACTCGCGCGAGCAGACGACTCGGTACCGGGCCGCGGTCGACGCGGACGACACCGGCGCCGCGCTGGAGAAGATCGTGCGTACGCTCGCGCGGCACGGCCTCACCATCGGCGGCGACCGGGTCCGGACCCGCCCGCGCGGCTGCCCGCCGGACCACCCTCGGCTGGAGTTGATGCGCCACCGGTCGCTCACCGCCGCGCGCCACCACCCCGCCGGGCCGGAGTTGGAGGGGCGCGCCTCCTTCGACCTCGTACGCACCGACTGGCGGCGCCTGCGCCCGCTCGTCGACTGGGTCGAGACCAACGTCGGCCCGTTCGAGGCGGAGTAGCCGGGCCCGTCTCGGCCGCCTGCCCGGGCGGCCGGCCGCGCGCTCCGCTCCCGCTACGGGCGCTGCGGGCCGACCGCCCGGAGTCCTGGTGAGTGCCGCGCAGGCCGCGACCGCGTACGACCGGCCGGTCTGGCGCAGCGCCCGGGCCAGCGCCGAAGCGGCCAGCCAGTGCCGGGCCCGCTCGACCGTCACCTCGCGCCGGTGGCCGGCCGCGGGCGTGCCCAGCCACAGCGCCGCCCGCCGGTGGTGGTCGGCGCGTACGGCGCGCGGCAGGCGGGCGTAGACGACCCGCTGGACGGCCGGGTCGGCGAAGGCGTACCCGGCTGAGTGGCGACTCAGCAGCCCGCGGCGGTGCAGCCGGCCGAGCGCGCCCTCCACGCCGGCCGGACCGGTGTCGAGGAGGGCGGCGACCGCCCCGGCCGGCACCCCTTGTGGCCCGCCGCTCAGCACCGCCAGGGCGCCCAGCACGGCGGTGTCAGCCGCGCCGACCCGGCCGAGTTGGGCGGAGGCGATGCCGCGTACACGCGGCGGCATCGGCGGCTCGCCCTGCTCCGGCCAGCCGTCGGCCTCGACCGCGCGGACGTACTCGGTGGCGTAGCCGGGGATCCCGCCGCAGAGCGGGGCGAGGCGGTCGGCGAGGCGCGGGGGCAGCCCGGCCCGGTCGAGCAGGTGCCGCAGCAGCCGGGCGGTGTCGGCGGCACCGAGCGGCGCCAGCACCACGCCAGCCGTTCCCTCGGGGAAGGCCGCCTCGCACGCGGGGGTCGACCTCGCCGGATCCACACCACCGCCGACGCCGACGGCCGCGCGGCCGGCCTCCGCACCGCAGCCGTGGTCGGCCGCCACCTCGCCGCCGCAGCCGAAGGCGGCGCGGCCGCCGGGGCCGGAGCCCACGCTGGCCTCCGCGCCGGCGTCGAAGCCGGCCCCCGTGGCATCCGCCCGAGGGCCCGCGCGATCGGTCACCAGGATCGCCAGGGGCACCGGGCCGAGGCGGGCTGGAAGGTCGGCCACGAAGGCGCGGGTCGCCGGGTCGGCCAGGTGCAGGTCGTCGAGGAGCAGCGCGAACGGCTGGCGCGTGGCGGCGGCCCGGAGGAGCGTGACCAGCGCCGCCTCCACCGTGGCGTCCCGGCCGTCGCCGCCCGGGGGCGGGGCGCCGGTGTCCGGCCGGAGCGGCACACTGGCCACGAATCTGGCCAGCAACGTGGACAGTCCAGACAGGACCGCGGGCAGCTCGCCGGCCGCCACGAACTTCCCGGCCCAGGCGCGCAGGCGGCGGCGCGTCTCGCCCGGGCCGTCCCACTCGCGCAGCCCGGCCTCGCGGCGCACGGCGTCGGCCAGTGGCGCGTACCGGCTGCCGCAGAGCGTGCCGAAGCCCTCCCACGAAGGGACGCCGGCGTGCGCCAGGGCCTCGCGGGCCAGGCGGGACTTGCCCACGCCGGCCGGACCGGTGACCCGTACGACCGACGGCTTCCCCGACCGGAGGGCACGGGTCACGTCATCAACCACAGTGGACAGCTCGGCGGCCCGCCCGACCAGCGGCACGGCTCGGTCGGGCGCGGCGGGCGGCACCGGGGCGTCGGCCTGCCACACGTCGACCGGGGCGGGCTTGCCGGCGGGCGTGATCGGCGGGAGCGGCGTGTAGCGAAGCCACGGCCCGGTGGCGCCCCGCGTGACCGCCGTGACCGTGACGGTCCCGGGCTCGGCGTGGTGCTGCACGCGGGACGCGACGTTGACGATGTCGCCGCAGACCAGCGCCTGTCCCCCGTCGCGCAGTGCGGAGAGGTCGACGACCACCTCGCCGGTCGCGACCCCCACACGCGCCGCCACCGGCGAGCCGTCGGGCAGCCTGAGGCCGGCGAGCTCGCGCTGGACCTGGAGGCCCGCCAGCACCGCCCGGTAGGCGTCGTACTCGTCGGAGTCGGGCGCGCCGAAGACGACCAGCACGGCGTCGCCCACGTACTTCTCCACCACGCCCCGCCACCGGCGCACGACACGGGTCACCCGGCCGAAGTACTCGACCTGGAGGGCGCGCACATCCTCCGGATCGAGCCGGCCGGAGAGCCGGGTGAAGCCGACCAGATCCACGAAGAGAATGCTGACCCAGCGACGCTCGTCCCGGGACATCATGCGCAGCATGATCCGCCCATCGCTGTCCCGGCCCTAAGGTACCGATGTCCCGAACCGCGTGGCCGTCCGGCGCCAATAACTAGGCGTATCAGAAACCAGGTCCTGGCCTCTCTGGTGGAGCATGTGTGCACGTGGCGGCCCGCGGAGATCGGCCGAGTGGTGCCCTATCCCTCGATGCCGGCGTCCCGCGCTCGAAGGGCGGCCTGCACCCGGCCATCCACACCGAGCTTGTCGAAGACTCCGGTGAGGTAGTTGCGCACCGTCTTCTCGTTGAGCCCCAGGCTGCGGCCGATCTCGGCGTTGGACTCGCCCCGCACCAGCCCGGTCAGGATCCGCCGCTCCTGCGCGGTCAGCTTGTCGAACGGCGGGGGCAACTGGGCCTGCGCGCCCTGGAGAGTGGTCAGCACCTCGGGGCCTACTTTCGGCCCCAGCACCACGCCGCCCTGGGCCACCGTGCGCAGCGCGTCGAGGATCGTCTCGGGCTCGGTGTCCTTGACCACGTAGCCCCGCGCGCCGGCCCGCAGCGCCCGCGCCACCCGATCCTGGTCGTCGTAGAGCGTGACGATCAGCACGTGGGCTCCCGGGCAGCGGCTCACGATCCGCCGGGTCGCCTCGATGCCGTCGCCGTCAGGGAGGTTGATGTCCATGGCGACGACGTGGACCTTGCGGCTGACCGCCTCCCGCACCGCATCGTCCACAGTGGCTGCCTCGGCCACCTCTTCGACCCACTGCTCGCCTTCCAGCATGGCCCGGAGGCCGCGCCGCACGACGGGATGGTCGTCGACGATCAGCACCCGGCACTGTGGAAGCACGTCACCCACCTCAGCGACTAGGACAGCAAGTGACCGTCCCGCATGTTATCGCCGGACAACGGATAACGCGTACCCCGCAAAGGGGCGGATCGCCGGTCTATCGGATGTGTCGGCCGAACGGTAGAGGTAGCTGGACACTGATGGTCGTACCGCGCGGATCGCCCTGAGTGACCACACACTCACCCCCAAGCTCGGCCGCGCGCTCGCGCATCGACTCCAGGCCGACGCCGTCGTGGCCGGCCCGTCCCCGGGAGATGCCGATGCCGTCGTCGACCACGTCGATGCTCAGTGCCCGCCCGGCGTCGACGGTCACCGTGCAGCTCGCCGCCTTGGCGTGCTTGGCCACGTTGGTGAGCGCCTCGCTGACGATCCGGTAGGCCGCCACCTCGATCGCCGCCGGCAGCCCGTCGAGGTGCTTGGCCACGTGCAGGTCGACCGCGAGCTGCGGCCCCTCGAAGCGCTCGCAGGCGGCCCGCAGCGCGGCCTCCAGCCCGCTGTCGAGCTCGGCCGGCCGGTGCAGGTCGCGCAGCAGCTGCCGCACCTCCGACCGGCACACCTCCAGGTCGGACGTCATCGTGTCGAGGATGCGGCCGACCCGCTCCGGGTCGCCCACCGCCTTGCGGGCCGCGCTCACCTGCATCGTGATCCCGGTCAGCGCCGGACCCACGCCGTCGTGCAGGTCGCGCCGCAGCCGCCGCCGCTCCTCCTCCCGAGCGGTGATCAACCGCTCGCGGGAGTCCTGGAGGTCGCGGATGAGCCGCGTGGTCTCGGTGACCGCGGCGAAGTACTGCGCCACGTCGGCCAGCAGCCGCCGCTCCCGCCCGGTGAACCGGTCACCGACGCCCCGGGTCGCCACCACGAGCTGCCCCAGCGTCTCGCCGCGGGCCACCATGTCGAACTCCTCCAGCCGCGTACCCGTGCGCCCGTGCTCGGCCACCACGCGCGGACCGTCCGGTGTGGAGACCCGCACCGCCACGTACGGCACCCAGAGCGAACGCGCTATCGCGCTGGCCAGCCCCGGGAGCATCGCGTCCGGGTCGGTGGTCTGCCCGTGCAGGTCGCCCAGCTTCACGATCACGCGGTACGGGTCGTCGCGCTCGCCGTACAGCAGGTGGTCGACCAGCCGCTGCACGCGCCGCCGTACCGGCTCGAAGGTCACCGCGATCATGCCGGTCGCCACCAGCGAGGCGTTGGACGTGTTGCCGGACATCAGCAGGTCGCGGAGTATCCGCACGATCGCGACGAAGCCGCCGATCAGCAGCAGCGTCATCACCAGCCACACGACGGAACGGTTGATCACGCGGTCGAGGTCGTACAGCCGGTAGCGCAGCACCGCAACCGCCATCGCGAGCGGGATCGCGGCGGTCGCGAGTATCCACGCGCCGGTCAGCCCGAACCCCGCCAGCACCAGCCCGACCGGGAAGAGCACCGCCGCCGGCAGCAGGCAGGCGAGCTGCTGGCGGGTCTCCCCCGCGGACCCGCGCCACCGCACCACCAGCGACGCCACCACCGCGACCAGCCCCGCCCCGATCAGCAGGACGGCAACCTTCGCGACCCGGTCGAGCACGTCGGCCCGGTCGGTGAGCGGGACGTCCGGCGTCGTCACCAGGTCACGCGGATGGTCGAGTGCGCCCACCGCGAGCCCCGCCGCCGCGACCGCCGTGGCGCCCGCGATCAACAGCGCCAGGAACCGCCACCGGCGTGACGGTAGCCGCCCGTCCGGGAAGTACAGCAGGGCCAGCACGAGCAGCCCGAGCGGCGGCAGCCCCGACCACTGCGTGAACCAGGCCAGCGGCAGCCAACCGGCCCAGCTCGCCGCCAGTACGGACGCGGTCGCGAACGCACCGGCGGCGAACATCAGCCGACCCACCGCGTGCCTCGGCACGCCCGCCATCACCAGCGCGCCCAGCGGTGCGAACACCGCCGCCACGCCGACCGTCAGCAGCACCGACCGCAGCGGGATCGCCCGGTCGTCGGCCAACTGTCCAATGAGTACCAGCAGCACGACCGCCACCCCGGCCGCCGCGGCGGCAGTCCGCCGCGGCTTCCGTAGCGCGCCGGGAATGCCACCCATCACGCCTCCAACCGAACGCCGATCGCCACCGCGGCGCCCCCGCCTGCGGCGTTCCACCACAAGTGCTGTCAGTGCGCCCAGAAGTTGTGCCACCAGCCGCCGTCGTGCCGCGGCTGGATGGGTCCGGCGCTAGCGTACGAGTGGGAGAAGATCGGTTCGAGTAGTACGTAGCAGTCCGGCAGGCTCCGCCCCTCGATCACCGCGAGGTGGCTCAGCGCCTCGTCCCTGGTCACCTTGGGCTCGTGCTTGGCGATGCGGGCGTCCACACTGCTCGCGAGGTTGGCACGCGTGGTGTAGAGCCGCTGCTGTACGCCGGCGGCGTTGGGCGGCGAGCCGGAGTCCCGCAGGCCGGTCAGCGCCCCCGTGTCGCTGAGAACCGGCACGAGCCTGCGCCCGTTGACGTCGAAGAACTCGATCGACTTGAGCTGGTCCGGCTTCACTTCCCGCGCCTCGATGAGGCTCTGCACGTCCCGGTAGACGTGCACCATCGTGTTGGTGGTGGCGACCACGAAGACGGGGACGCCGGTTGCCTTCGTCAGGGCGTTCATGGTGCGCTCCTCCCGCTCGGTGAGAACCGTCGGGAAGGAGGTTCGGGCGCACGCCGTCCCGTTCGCGCCTGACGAATGTCCCGGGACCGAAGGATCAAGGTCCAACCCGCAGGCCGCGCGCGGTGCCAGATTCCTAGGGGACGCCGGCCAGCCGCAGCAGCGCCGCCGTCGCGGCAGCCGAGACGACGACCACCACGAAAGGTGCCCTGCGCCAGGCGAGCACCGCGCCGACCGCCACGCCCAGCGGACGTGACACGCCGGCGAAGCCGCCGGAGTCGGTCAGCGCCGCCGTGCCGGCCAGCGCGGCCAGCAGCGCCGCGGCCGCGAGCGGCAGCATCCGCATCAGCGGCCCGGGCAGGTCGAGCCGGTCGCGCAGCACCACGCCGGCCAGCCGGAAGGCGTACGTGCCGACCGCCAGCGCCACGATCACCGCGATCAGCATGCGAGATCTCCGTGCCTCATCGGCTCTTCCTCCGCATCAGCAGCAGCCCGCCGAGGGCGAGCAGCACGGGCAGCCCGGCCGGCAGCAGCGGCGTGGTCAGCACCGCGAGGCCCGCGCCGGCCAGCGCGACGTCGCGGGTCTCCCGGTCTCGCAGCGAGGGCAGCAGCAGCGCGATCAGGCCGGCCGGGAACGCCGCGTCCAGTCCCAGCGCGTCGGTGTCGCCGACCGCCTCGCCGAGCAGCACGCCGAGCACGCCGCCCACGTTCCAGGTCACGAAGAGCGTGGCGCCGGTCAGCCAGTACGCCCGGCGGCGCCCAGCCAGGTCGGCCTGGGCCATCGCGAACGCCACCGACTCGTCGATCAGGATGTGGCTGCCCACCAGCCGGCGGCGCCAGCCGGTGCCGACCGCGTCCGCGACGGCCAGCCCGAAGGGCAGGTGGCGGGCGTTGAGCAGCAGCCCGGCGAAGATCGCGGCGAACGGGTTGCCGGCCGCGACCAGCCCCACCGCCATGAACTGCGAGCCGCCGGCGAAGACGACCAGGGACATCGCGATGACCGCCCACGCGGGCAGCCCGGCGGCGATCGCGATCGCGCCGAACGACATGCCGACCGCGAACACGGCCAGCCCAATGGCCCCGATGTCGCGGAGCATCGCCCGGTCGGTCGTTCGCTCTGCCGTACTCATGGTTCAAAATAGTGAACACGCAGCCCCGTGTTCGTCAAGTCGAACGGATTGGACGATGGATCGAACAGCACCACCGCTCGCCACGATCGCCGCCGCCCTCCGCCGCGAGCGCGAGCGGGTCGGCATCTCCCTCACCGAGCTGGCCCGCCGCGCCGGGATCGCCAAGTCGACGCTCTCCCAACTGGAGGCCGGCACGGGCAACCCCAGCGTGGAGACGCTCTGGTCGCTGGGCGTGGCGCTGGGCGTGCCGTTCAGCCGGCTGGTCGAGCCGCCCACGCCGGCCGTACGGGTGATCCGCGCCGGCGAGGCGCCCGGCATCCGCTCGGAGCAGGCCGACTTCACCGGCATCCTGCTCTCGGTCGGCTCGCGGCACGCGCGGCGGGACATCTACCTGGTCGAACTCGACCCGGGCGCGCTGCGCAAGGCGGAGGCGCACATCCCGGGCAGCGTCGAACACATGGTCGTGGCCCGCGGCCGAGTGCGTACCGGCCCGGCCGCCGAGCCGGTCGAGCTCCGGCCGGGCGACTACGCCGCGTTTCCCGGCGACGTGGAGCACGTGTACGAGGCGCTCGAGCCGGACACCATGGTTGTGCTGATCATGGAGCATCCCGACTGAGGTACAGCCTCGTCACGACCTCCTCGATGTCCGGCTCGACGATGGTGAGGTCGCGGAGCGCGGGGAGGCCGGCCAGGCGGGCGATCACCGGTGCGGCCGGGCCGTCCACTGTGAACACCAGCCGCCGCCCGTCCGCCTCGACCACCGCGCCCTCCGGCGGCGTGCCCACCGGCTCGTCCAGCTCGGCGACGACGCGGCGGCGCGAGCCGTACCGGGCGTGCAGCTCCTCGATCGTCCCGTCGTGCACCACGCGGCCGTGGTCGATCACCACCAGGCGCCGGCAGAGCCGCTCGATGTCGGCGAGGTCGTGCGTGGTGAGTACCAGCGTCACGTCCCCGCCCGCGCCCAGATCGGTGAGGAACGAGCGCACCGCCTGCTTGCTCACCACGTCGAGCCCGATCGTCGGCTCGTCCAGGAAGAGCACTTCCGGACCGTGCAGCAGCGCGGCGGTGAGCTCGCCGCGCATCCGTTGCCCCAGCGAGAGCTGCCGCACCGGCGTGTCCATGAACTCGTCCAGGTCGAGCAGCCCTCGGCACCGGCGCAGGCGGGCGGCGTGCTCGGCGGCGGGCACGCGGTAGATGTGGCCCAGCAGGTCGAACGACTCCCGCAGCGGCAGGTCCCACCACAGCTGCGAGCGCTGCCCGAAGACCACGCCGATCCGCCGCGCGAGGCGAGTGCGCTGCGCCACCGGCACGTACCCGCAGACTCGCGCCTCGCCGCCGGAGGGCATCAGCACGCCGGTGAGCATCTTGAGCGTGGTCGACTTGCCGGCACCGTTCGGGCCGATGTAGCCGAGCATCTCGCCCCGCTCGACCCGCAGGTCCACGCCGTCGACCGCGGCCACGACCCGCTTCTCCCGGCGCAGCCGCCCGCTCCTGACCCGTACCGTGAACTCCTTGCGCAGCTCGGTTGCCGCGATGACGACCGTCATGACCCCGTACTCCGGTAGTGCCTGATGCCGACCCGCCACACGACGGCGGCTGCCGTCGCCGCGACCACCGCGACGGCCGGTGCGACATATCCCGCCCAGGCGGGCAGGCCCAGCGGGTCGGTCCGGCCGAGGATGGCCAGTGCCGGGTAGTAGGCGACGAAGGCGAACCCCAGGCCGTACGCGAAGAGCCGCCGAAACCATCCACTGTAGACAGTCACCGGGTACGACGTGAAGTCGCGCCCGCCGTACGTGAACGCGTTGCCGATCTCCCCCGTCTCCACCCACCAGAACGCCACGGCCGCGCTCACCACGAAGATGGCGGCGAAGAACACCACCCCGGCCAGCGGCGCGACCACCACGAGCGCGACCCGTGCGGGCGTCCAGTCGATGTCAGCGGTGGCCGCCGCGACGACGAGTACCCCGGTGCCGAATACGGACCGCGAGATCTTCCGCAGCGGCAGGTCCATCAGCAGCAGTTGGGGCAGCGCGCCGAGCGGGCGGACGAGCACCGCGTCGAGCAGGCCAGTACGCACGTAGAACTTGATCCGCTCGATGTTGCCCACCGCGAGGTCGGCCGTGGCGAAGGCGCACGACGAGATCCCCACCACCAGCAACGCCTCGCGCAGCGTGAAGCCACCGAGCGTGCGGCTGACCCGGAAGAGCACCAGCACGGTCAGCAGGTCCATGACGGTGGCGAGCACGTTGGTGCACAGCTCCAGCACGAACGACGCGCGGTACGACGCGAGCGAACGGGCCTGGCCGCGCAGCAGCGCCACGTACGGCCGGAGGCTAGCCACCCTGGATCACCAGCCTCCGCTCCGCGCGGCGCTGCACCCAGCCGCACGCGGCGAGCAGCAGGATCACCCACACCGCCTGGAGCGCGACCAGCCCGACCTGCGTCGGCGGCGGGTCCCGCTCCACGAGTACGTCGAGCGGCGTCTGCAACAGGCTGGGAAACGGCGTGCCAAGCCACAGCGCCACCGTGGCCCAGTCCGGCAGGAAGCGCAGGGGGAAGTAGAGGCCGGCCAGCACGCCCGAGCCGAGTGTCCACGCGATCATCGGCCCGCGTACGTCCTGGAGCCAGTAGGCGGCGGCGTTGACCAGGTACCGGCAGCCGAAGCAGGCCACCACCGCCAGCGCCATGGAGACCACGAAGAGCGGGCCGGTGAGCCACCGCTCCGGCACGTACAGGTCGAAGAAGAGCAGGCCGGCAACCACTGGCGGGATCAGCCGGGTGAGCGCGGCGTGACCGGCCCGCCCGAGATCGGTGGCGAGGTAGCTGACCACGGGAGGCACCGGCCGCAGCAGATCGCCGGTCACGTCGCCGGTGCGGATCCGGTCGGCGAGCTCGGTCCAGCCCCAGAGGAGAATGACGGCGAGGAGCCCCTGCCCGACCCAGACGAAGGTGGCCAGTTGCTCGCGGTTGTATCCTCCGGCCAGCCCTCCGGCCGCGGCGTCCGCGACGGCGAGCAAAACGTAGCAACGGAGGAAGCCGAAGACCGTGTTTGTGAACGCTCCTGCGATCGTGGCTTGACGGTACGTGGAATAGCGACGAAAGCCCGATCCGATTATGGCGGCAAATGTCCGAAAGCTCACGACAACGTTTTGATGTACGCCACGGGCGCCAGTGGCGTTGACCGAATCCACGCCGATACCCTCTTTCACGACCGCACAGCACCCGAGCCGGGTGACTCTACCCGGTGCGTGCGAGGGCACAGCGATACATTTTCCGACGAGGTGACATCGGCCGTGAGCGAAGCCACGACGGGCTCGCGGCCAAAGCTGACCACCGACGTTGGCTCCCACCTCCGGCGGGAGGTGCGATGAGCGAAGACTTCATCGGATACGGGCGCGGGCCGGACGAGCCCTCGTGGGCGCACGAGCGGACCGACGAGTGGGAGCAGCTCCACCCCAGCCTCCGCTACCCCGGCGACACCGGGCGAGACCAGTTGCCGCCCGAGGAGACCGAGGACCTGACCCGCCGCCGCACTGGCCCGCCGCCCGGCTCCGGCTCGTCCGGTCGGGGCTCGGCTTCCGTACCGCCCCGCTCCGGCGCGGGCGTCTATCCGGCCAGCGCGCGTCCGGCACAGCAGCCGGTGGTCAAGCCGGCGTCGGCCGAGGACCGCGGGCTTCCCGTACCGCCGCCGGCTGGTGGCGGCATCCGCTGGAGCCCGGCTCCCGCCCCGGGTCGCCCCGCCGCCGCGCGGGGCCGCGGCCAGCCCGGTGCCCCCGGCCAGGACCCGGGGCGCGACCAGGGCCGGTCCACGCCCGCCGATCGGCGCGATCCGCGTCGCGATCAGCGTCCGTCCGCACCCGGCGACCCGCGGCGCGGTCAAGGTCCGTCCGCGCCCGCCGACCCCCGCGATCCGCGGCGGGCTCGCGGTGGTCCCGAGCAGGATCCGCGGTACGGCCCCGGCCGGCACGACGACCGCTGGCCCGCGTCCGGCGACGACCGGCGGGGCGCGGCCGGCCCGGGCGACGGCCGGGCCACTGACGACCGCCGGGGCCCCGGCGGCGACCGTTGGGGCGGGCCGGAGGGCGGCGACCGGGCCGCGACCGGACGGGCGCCCGCCGGGATGCCGGACGACCGGCGCCCGATGGACGGCCGCGGCGGCCCGCCCGGCCGCGACGGCTGGGCCGGCGACCAGGGCTGGGGCGCCGACCCCGGCGACGGCCGCCCGGTCTCCCCCGCCCGCGACAACCGACCCGTCTCCCCCGCTCGCGACGGGCGCCTGGGGCCGGCCGCGCACGGCGGCGAGCCCGGTCCCGCCCGGCGCGGTGGTCGCGACGAGCGCTGGCCCGACCCCGGCGACGGCCGCCCCACGACCGCCGGCGGACGCTGGCCGGACGGCTCCGGCGACCGCCGCCCCGGCATGACCGCCCCCGGCGGCCGAGGCGGCCCCGACGAGCGCCGGGCCGACGCCGGAGGTCGCGCCGGCCCCGACGAACGCTGGCCCGACCCCTCGGCCGGCCCCGGCGGGCGCGGCGGGGCGGACGAACGCCGGACCGACTCGGCGGGCGGTCCCGGTGGGCGTGGCGCGCCAGACGAGCGTTGGGGTGGTGGCGACCGGCGGCGGCCGGCGGCCGCGCACGAGAGTTGGGCCGACGAGCCGACCGGCGCAAGGCCCGCGACCGCACCGCGCGAGGCCCGGCCCGGCACCGAGGTGGGTGACCGCCGGGCGGCGGCTGGCCGGGCGGGGGCGCCTCCCCGTGACGAGGCGTGGACCGCGGCCGGCGACGGTCGCCGGGGCGGTGGGCAGCGGCCGGACGAATGGTTCGACGGCGCCGGGCGCCCGGGCTGGGACGGCCGGCCCGCCCCCGACGGTCGCCCGGAGTGGGATGGCGCCCCGGCCGCGGGCCGCGCGGCACCGCCCGGACGAGCCCAGCCGGTGACCGGACGCGCCCACGCCGGCGGCGGTTACGACCAGCCGGGTCCTTACGAGCAGCCTGGCACCTACGAGCCGGGCGCATTCGAGCAGCCGGCGGCGCATGGCCAGGCGCCGCCGCGGGGCCAGGGTCGCGCCCAGCCGCCGGCGGGACGCGCGCAGCCGGTCACCGGACGCGCCCAGCCGGGACGCGCCCAAGCGCCCGCTCATGCACAACCCCCAGGGCACGCGCAGCCGCCTGGTCATGGGCAACCGCCAGGACACGGGCAGCAGCAGCCGGCCGCGGGTCGCGTGCCGCCGGCTGCCGCTGGCGTGCCGGTGGCGCGTGCTGGCGAGCCGGCCCGGGCCGAGCCGCCGATCGAGTCGTCAAGGCCGGCGGTGGCGCCGTTCCCGGAGCCGGCCAGCCCGTTGCGTTGGGTCCCGCCGGCAGGTCACGGTGGTCCGCCGCCGGACCGCGACCGGCCACCGGCCGAGGTTCGCGGTGGATCGCGACCCGAGGAGCACGACCGGCCACCGTTCGACACCGACCACCGCGGACCGCGAGCCGACGAACAGGACCAGCCGCCATTCGGCACCGACCGCGGCGGACCCCGAGCTGGCGAACACGACCAGCCAATGTTCGCCGGCGACCGGGGCGGACCGCGAGCCGACGGCCACAGTGGACCGTCCGCCGAGCGCGACCAGGCGACCTACGGTGGCGACCCGGCCTACGGTGGCGACCGGGGTGGCCGGCCGGCCGAGCATGACGGTCCACCGGTCGAGCGGGACCGGCCGGCGGACGAGCGGGCGCCTGCCGATGCTGGCCACGCATCCGGTGGCCAGCCAGTTCGGGAGCCGGCCGCGGTGGATCCGGCCGGCTGGTTCTCCACCTCCGCGACCCCCACGTCCCCGGCGCCGCCCGCGCCGCCGGAGCGCACCGGAAAGGTGTCGATGGAACGCCCCGAGGTCGTCTCCGCGGCTCCGGTCTCCCCCGCCGGGCCGGTGTCGCCCGCGCCGGTGTCCGGCGTGCCGGTCAGCGCCGCCCCGGTCTCGCCCGCCGCCGCGCTGGCTCATCCGGTCTCCGCCCCGCCCGGAGGATCGCCGGACGCCGGCACGTGGGGCGAGGCGCCCGCGCGCCCGCCCGGCACACCGGGACAGGCCGACTCGCCCGACGCCCGCACCACGACCGTCGACGCAGAGGCACACGCAGACCCGGCGGACGCCAGCACCACGACCAACCCGGCCGATCGCCACACCGCGACGGCCAGCCCGCGGGCATACGACGACCCGGCCGGCGCTCGGAGTGAGGCGCAGGCGCGGACCGGCGGGCCAGAGGCGGCCGACCACCAGACGGACGAATCCGGCGAGGCGCCCACCTCCGCCGACGGAGGCGAGCCGGCCGCGGACGACGACCCCGCAGCGGCACCAGGCGGTGACGGCGGGGCGGACGGGGTGCCGGTCGCGGAGGCCAGCCCCGACACCGTGCTCCCGGCACCGGCCGGACCCGCGGCCGGTACGGCCACCGCGCTCCGCGCGCCCACCATGCTCGCCCCGATCGTGCCGCGCGACGGTGCCGCCAAGCGGGACGGCAGTGGACCGCACGACGCGGTTGGGCCGTCGCAGGAGTCGGGCGAAGAGGCCGACACCGCGCCGGATCCGGAGCAGGTGCTGGCGTCGTACGAGTGGCGCTTCCACCACGAGACGCTCCGCGAGCTGGTGGAAAACCCCGAGGAGCTGCGGGAGATCCGCGACCGGCTGAGCGAGAAGCTGGAGCCGGCCACCGACAACCGGGCGCGGGCCCGCCTGCTCAGCCTCCGCGCCGTGGTCTCGCGCATCCTCGGCGACCTCGGCAAGGCGCTCTCCGACGGCAAGCTTGCGCTGGCCCACGCCGAGGCGACCGGCGAGCTGCGGCGGATCGCGATCGCGCAGGCGCGGCTGGCGCACGTACTCCAGTGGCGGGGCGACTTCGCCGAGGCGGACCGGCTCTTCGAGGAGGCCAACTCCTCCGAGCTGCCCGACCGGCTGCGCGCCACGATGCACGAGCACGCCGGACGCTCCAGCTACGACCAGGGGCGCTACATGGAGGCGTGCAACCACTTCGAGCGGGCGCTGGAGCTGCGCAAGGTCGAAGACCCGGATCTCATCGCGCGCACCGAGCTGGCCCTCGACGCGGTCTTCGCCAAGGTGGCGGAGAACGGCTGGGGCCCCTACCCGCGTACCAAGGACGAGATCTTGCAGATCCACCGCCCGCCGGCCCCGACGTTCCACGACCGGGTCCAACGCTGGGGGTACGCGACGGCGGAGGGCGAGTTCGTCGTGCCGCCGGAGTACGCGGACGTGCAGCCCTTCCGCGACCAGGTGGCCTGGGTACGCCGCCCGGAGGCGCAGACCTGGGAGCTGATCGACGAGCAGGGGCAGCAGCTCATCACCGCGTCGGCCGGCTACCTCGGGGTTGGGTCGTTCTCCGACGGGCTGGCCTGGGTATCCCGCGATGGCAACGGCAACTGGATCGCGATCGACAAGAGCGGCCGGATCGTGATCCCGGCCGGCTTCGACGACGTACGCCCGTTCCGCCGGGGCGTCGCCGCCGTGCGCAAGGGCGGCTGGGGCGCGGTGGACAAGGCCGGCAAGGTGGTGCTGCCGACCCGCTTCTCCGGCTTCGCGACGGCGCTGACCGACGGGCGGTACGTCGACGGCTTCACCGACGAGGGATTAGCCATTGTGGACGGTGGCGGCCGCAAGGGCGTGGTGGACAAGGCGGGGCGGCTGATCGTGCCGCCGGTGCACCCGGCCGTGGTGATCCATCCGGTGGCGTTCCTCATCGGCAACGGCAACGGGCAGTGGGGCGCGCTCGACCGCCGGGGCGAGCCGCTGATCGATCCCGTTCACCCCAGCCGAGGCGACGTGATGGACGAGATCGACCGCCTCCTCGCCGACACCAAACCGGTGCTGTAGGTAGGTTTAGGGCCATGGAGTTCCGACACCTTGGCCGTTCCGGCATGCTCGTCAGCGAGATCTCGTACGGCAACTGGATCACCCACGGCTCCCAGGTCGAGGAGGAGGCGGCGCTCGCGTGCGTGCGGGCCGCCCTCGACGTGGGCATCACCACCTTCGACACCGCCGACGTCTACGCGGGCACGCGTGCGGAGGCGGTGCTCGGCCGCGCGCTCAAGGGTGAGCGCCGCGAGGGCCTCGAGGTCTTCACGAAGGTCTACTGGCCGACCGGTCCCGGCCCCAACGACCGCAGCCTCTCCCGCAAGCACATCATGGAGTCGATCAACGGCTCGCTGCGGCGCCTCCAGACCGACTACGTCGACCTCTACCAGGCCCACCGGTGGGATGTCAGCACGCCAATCGAGGAGACGATGGAGGCATTCGCCGACATCGTGCACGCGGGCAAGGCCCACTACATCGGCGTCTCGGAGTGGAACGCGGAGCAGATCCGCGAGGCGCACGCGCTGGCCCGCGAGCTGAAGATCCACCTGGTGTCGAGCCAGCCGCAGTACTCGATCCTGTGGCGCGTCATCGAGTCCGAGGTCGTCCCCACCTGCGAGGAGCTGGGCATCGGCCAGATCGTGTGGTCGCCGATCGCGCAGGGCGTGCTCACCGGCAAGTACCTGCCGGGCCAGCCGCCGCCGGCCGGCTCGCGGGCCACCGACGACAAGTCGGGCGCCGGCTTCATCGCGCGCTTCATGACCGACGAGGTGCTCGCCACCGTGCAGCGGCTCAAGCCGATCGCGGAGGGGACCGGGCTGACGATGGCCCAGTTGGCGATCGCGTGGGTCCTGCAAAACCCCAACGTCTCCTCGGCCATCGTCGGCGCGACCCGCCCCGAGCAGGTGCACGACAACGCCAAGGCGAGCGGCGTGAAGCTGGACGCCGACGTGCTCAAGGCGATCGACGAGGTGGTCAACCCCATCGTCGAGCGCGACCCGGCGAAGACCGCCCAGGTCGCCCGCCGCCCGTAGACAGGTAACCCGACGCCGGGCGTGACGGCACAAAGCCGCAACAGGCGCCCGATGCGCGCCGACGGAGGTGCTGGGGCAGGGCGAACCGCACGGGGATCAAGCCTGACCGCCCGTAGCGGGTATCCCTGCCCCAGAACCACTCAGCGCGACCCGCCTCAAGACCAGAAGCGGATCAGGGCGAAGCCGTCGTCGCGCAGCCAGGCGGGAAGGCCGAAGACCGAGCCGACCGCGTTGACCCCGCCGAAGAACCAGCCGGCGATGCGCGGGTTCCACAGCAGGGCGAAGAGCAGGATGAAGCCGTACGGCGCGAGGATGTCGTAGCCGCGCTTCCACTGCGGCGAGAGCCACGGCTGGATGATGTTGCCACCGTCGAGGCCCGGCACCGGCATCAGGTTGAGCACGCTGGCGGTGAGCTGGAGGAAGCAGAGCAGCGCGACCGCCGCCCAGAAGTCGTGGTGGGCCGCCACGTCGACGCCGACCGCGAACGGGATCACCAGCAGCAGCGCGAAGACCACGTTGGTCGCCGGGCCGGCGAGGCTGACCAGCGTGTGCCGCAGCCGTCCGGGGATCTCGTGCCGGTCGATCCACACCGCGCCGCCGGGCAGGCCGATGCCGCCGAGAAGTACGACCACCACCGGCAGCACGATCGAGAGCAGCGGATGGCTGTACTTGAGCGGGTTGAGCGTCAGGTAGCCCCGGTGCGCGACGTTGCGGTCGCCGGCCATGAAGGCGACGACCGCGTGCGCGTACTCGTGCAGGCAGAGCGAGACCAGCCAGCCCGAGACGACGAAGAGGAAGACGTCGAGCCGCACGTTGCCGAACTCGGCCCACGTCATCCAGCCGCTGGTCAGGAAGAGAGCCACCAGGCAGAGGAAGACCGCGCTCGGCCGGAACGCCTCCCGCGGAATGCCAGCCAGCACCCTCCGCCGCTCGAAGCTCACGCCCGTCCTCGCTCCGCTGCGGGCGGCCATGAGGCACCAATCGCGCTGTGCCTGATGGTTTGCTCGCTCACTCCGCGCTCGGCAGCAGACTCATCTTGTACTCGACCCGGTCGTCCTCGACCAGGATGACCGAGGTCACGCCGTCGTTGGCCAGCTCACGCCAGCTCTGGCCGATCCACGACTCCGCGTCGGCCTGGCTGCCGAACTGCTCGGCCGGCCCGGCCACCGCCTGCCCGTCCGTGCCCTCGTACCGCCAGCTCCACGGCATTTCGTACTCCCCCTCCACCCGACAACGCCCGTCAGCCTAGTGCCCCACCCACCGCATTCAGCCGACCGATCTAAGGTACGAGCATGTCCGTAGAGGGGTGGCGTACCGCGCTGGTGCTCGGTGGTATCCGGTCCGGCAAGTCGGAGTTCGCCGAGTCGCTGGTGAGCGCGGCGCCAGTTGTCCGGTATGTGGCGACCGGTACGTCCAACGCCGACGACCCGGAGTGGGTCGCGCGCATCGAGCGACACCGGGAGCGGCGGCCCGAAACGTGGGTCACCGAGGAGGTCGGTCGCGACCCGGCCAAGCTGGTCGAGCTGATCGCGGGCGCGGGTCCGGAGGAGACGCTGCTCCTCGACGACCTGGGCGGCTGGATCACCGCGCGCCTGCCGAAGACCGGCCGGCCCGACGAGCTGGCCGCGGCCGTACGCGAGTGCCGCGCGCGGCTTGTCGTGGTGAGCCCCGAGGTGGGTCTGGCGCTGGTGCCGACCACGAAGGCGGGTCGGGCCTTCGCCGACGCGCTCGGCGAGGCCAACCGGGCGGTCGCCGAGGCGAGCGACGCGGTCGTGCTGGTGGTGGCCGGGCAGCCGAGCTGGCTCAAGCTCACCGACGCCGCCCAGCGCCCGGTCGCGCTGCCCGAGGTGATCACACACACGCCGGTCAACGGCTCGACGCCCGCACCAGCACCAGCACCGGTCGTGGCCGCCGCCGAGGCGCTCACCGCGCCCACGATGTCGCTCCCGGTGGTCGCCACCGGGCTGGTCATCCAGTCGGGCATGGACCTGCCGATGCCCGACGAGTACACCGGGCCGCAGGCCACCGACCGGCTCGCCACGCTCGACGTCCCGGGCGCCGGGCTCGGTGCGCTCGCCGAGGTGGTGGCGTTCGCGGCGGGCACGCAGGGAGTCGCCGTCCCGGCACCGTGGCAGTCCGTGCGCGTACTCCTGCTACAGGGTGACCACGACGGCGGTGCCGCTGCGGGCACGACGGCGGGTGAGTCGACCCGGCGGGCCGAGGCGGCACGGGCCGGTGAGGGCGCGCTGGCGCGGCTGGCGGCGGAGGCCGGCGCGAGCCTCCAGGTGGTGGCGGCGCCGGCGTCGGCGGCGATCGAGGATGGCCCGGCGCTCACGGCCGACGGCGTGGAGGCGGCGCTGCAGTACGGTTGGCGCCTCGCCGAGCAGGCCGTCGACTCCGGTGTGGACCTGATCGTGCTCGCCTCCTGCGGCACCGGCACCGAGGCCGCGGCGGCGGCCGTGCTCGCCGCGGGCGCCGGTGCGGAGCCCGCGACGGTGCTGGGCCGGGTCGTCACGACCGGCGGGCGGCTGGACGACGTGGCGTGGATGACCCGCTGCGCCGCCGTACGCGACGCACTGCACCGCTCCCGCGAGAAGCCGCGCGGCGCCAAGGAAATCCTCGCCGAGCTGGGCGGCGGCGACGTCGCGATCGCCACGGGCGTGCTGCTCGGCGCGACCGCCCGCCGCACGCCGGTGCTGATCGACGGCCCGGTGGGCGTGGCGGCCGCGATCGTCAGCCGCGACCTGGCCGGGCAGGCGCGCCACTGGTGCCTGCTCCCCGACCACGGCGGCAACCCCGCGGTCAAGCTCGGCGCCGACGTGCTCGGCCTCAAGCCCCTGCTCGACCTCCGCCTCGAACTGGGCGAGGGCGCGACCTCGCTGGCCGCGCTCCCGCTGCTGCGTTCCGCGCTGAGCCTCGCCGCCACGCTGCCCGCGCATCCGGCCGCGGCGCTCGTCACGAGCGACGGTGCCTGACGGGTCCGCGCTGACGGCGGGGGTGCGCCTCGCCGTCACCACGTTCACCGTGCTGCCGGTGCGGGCGGGACGGGTCGACCGGGCGACCGCCGGCGTCGCGATGTCGCTCGCGCCCGCGGTGGGCGCGCTCCTCGGCGCCGCGCTGGCCGGCGCGTTCCTCACGCTCGGCGGGCTGGGCGCGCCCGCGCTGGTCGCCGCCGCCGTGACGGTCGCGCTGGGCGCGCTGCTCACTCGCGGCCTGCACCTCGACGGCCTGGCCGACACCGCGGACGGGCTCGGCTCGTACCGCACCGGGCCGGCCGCGCTCGACATCATGAAGAAGCCGGACGTCGGCCCGTTCGGCGTGGCGGCCATCGTGCTCGCGCTGCTCGTCCAGGCCGCCGCGATCGCCGCGCTCGCCGCCCGCCCGTGGACCGCCGCGCTCGCCACCGTGGTCGTCGCCACCTCGGCCGGGCGGCTCGCCGCCACCTGGGCCTGCCGCCGGGGCGTGCCCGCCGCCCGTCCAGACGGGCTCGGCGCGCTCGTCGCCGGCACCGTCGGGCCGCTGCCCCTCGCCGCCGGCACGGCCGCCGTCGCCGCCGTCGCCGCGGCCGCGGTGCCGGGTCGTGGCTGGCAGGGGCCGATCGTCGTGGTCATGGCCATCGCCGTCGCGGTCGTCCTCACCCGTCATGTGGTACGCCGAGTGGGCGGTATCACCGGCGACGTCCTCGGCGCGGGAATCGAGGTCACCACCACGCTCACTTACGTGGGACTGGTGTTGGGCTAGCGGTGCGGGGGACGCACGGCGGCTCCCGCAGCGGGTAACGTTCGTGGGCGTGGGAGAGCCCGACGACGCGCTGATCCTGCCCGTGCCCGAGGCGGTGTCGGCCACCTACCTGGTGCCCGTCGCGGCCCCGCCCGACGAGCCGCAGGCGCTCGCCGACGCCGCCGCGCGGGCGGTCGACCGCATGGTGACCGGGCCGGCTCGCGACCTCGCCAAGCAGATGCTCGCCGGCCCGCTGATGACGATCGAGGTGCGCGAGGTCGACGACCTGCCGCCGCTGCCGCTCGATCTGCTCTCCGCGTTCGGCGCCGACGAGGCGCAGGTGCGCCGCGTGGCCGAGGCGACGCACGTGGTCACGGTCAGCGCTGGCTTCCGACCAGGCTGGCCACCGGCACACGAGTGGAGCGCGCGGGCGGTCGCCGCCGCGCTCGGCAGCGTGCTGGGGGCCGACGTGATCGACGCCTTCCAGACCCAGGTGCTCACCGTCGACACGGCGCTGCGCGCGCTGCCCGACACCGAGGGGCGCGTCCGGCTCACCGACTGGATCCTGATTCCATACTCGCCGGGAGACGCGCCGGGCGAGGGCATGTGGTTCACGACCAAGGGGCTTGGCCGCTTCGGGCTGCTCGAGCTCCAGACCCACGACGTGCCGTCGCAGCTGACCCGCGGCTGGGGCGCGACGCTCACCGGCGTGGCCCGGCGGCTGCTGCGCACCTGGAGCGACGCGCTCGAGCCGCCCGGCGAGCCCGCGTTCCTGCCGTTTCCGGCGACGGTCACGGTGACCGGGCACGACATCGCGGTGGCCTACGGCGCGCCGCCGGAGAAGGGCTCCGACCGGGCGGCCGAGCTGTCGCTCACGCTCGACCCGAGCCCCAACCCCGATGCCGACTCGTTCCTGACGGTCGCGCCGCCCGAGCACTACCAGGGCGCCCCGGGCACCTATTACACGCGCGTCTGCGCCACGCTCTTCGGCGACCCGGTGCGTTAGATCTGTTCTGAGGAGACAGATCCGGGCTACCGCGATGTGCGTCGTGGTCCAGACCGCTGCTCCCGCAGCCTCACCCTCCGCGGTCCACAACCCCTCCCTACGGCCGCGCCGCAGGGAGGCGTCGCGCGACGGACGCTGAGCGTCCGTGGCGATTTCTTGACCCCATAGAGCCTGTTGCAAAATCATCAGATTCGCGCGAACTGAGGGTCGCGCTAACCCTCGCTGGCCGCCCTTCGACGGCCAGCGACCGATACAGCCGTGTTCTTCTCGACACCCACTGCGATCGAGCAATTTTGCAACAGGCTCCAAAGGGGCAACTTCTCGCCACGCACGGGGTCGACAGGTCCTCTAGCGCACCTGGGGCTTGACGAAGGGCGGCTTGGTCACGCGCATCCGCGACCGGCGGCCGCGCACGTCGACCTCCACCTCGGCGCCGTCGGCGAGCCCGGCCGCGGTGTCGAGGAGCGCCAGCCCGATGCCCAGCTTGCGGGTCGGCGAGAACGTGCCGCTCGTCACCTCGCCCACCTCGTCGTCGCCGACCAGCACGCGCATGTGCGCCCGCGGGATGCCCCGGTCGAGCGCCTCCAGCCCGCGGAGCGTACGCCTCGGGCCGGCCGCCTTCTCCGCCAGCAGCGCCTCGCGCCCCCAGAAGGCGGGCTTGTCCCAGCCCACCGCCCAGCCGACCCGCCCCTGCACCGGCGTGATGTCGGGGCTCAGGTCCTGCCCGTGCAGCGCGTACCCCATCTCGGTGCGCAGCGTGTCGCGGGCGCCGAGACCGCACGGACGCAGCCCGAACTCGCCGCCGGCCGCGAAGAGCCGATCCCACACCTCGACCGCCCGACCGGCCGGGACCACCAGCTCGTACCCGTGCTCGCCGGTGTAGCCCGTGCGGCACACCACAACGTCGTCGACAGTGGTGAAACTCATGTAGTCGTGGTCGGTGGGCAGCCCCAGCCCGCCGATGACCTCGGTCGAGCGCGGCCCCTGCACCGCGAGCACGGCGTACTCCTCGTGCTCGTCGGTGACCGTGACCGACGGCGGTGCCGCCGCCTGGAGGCGGCGGACGACCTCGGCGGTGTTGGCCGCGTTCGGGATGAGGAAGACCTGGTCGTCGGCGTGCAGGTAGGCGATGATGTCGTCGATCGTGCCGCCGGTCGCGTCGTCGCAGCAGAGCGTGTACTGCGCGCGGCCAGGGCCGATGCGGCCGAGGTCGTTGGTGAGGCACGAGTTGACGAAGTCGGCCGCGCCCGGCCCGGTCACCCGCGCCTTGCCGAGGTGCGACACGTCGAAGACGCCGACCGCCTCGCGCACCGCCGCGTGCTCGCGCAGCACGCCGCCGCCCGCATACTCCAGGGGCATGTCCCAACCGCCGAACGCGGCGAACTTGGCGCCCAACTCGACGTGCCGCTCGTGCAGCGGCGAGCGCCGCAGCTCCGCGCTCACGCCCGTCCTCGCTTCGCCGCGGGCGGCCGCGAGACTCCAAACGCGCTGTGCCTTATGGTCCGCTCGCTGCGCTCGGTCATGGGTGGCAACTTACCCAAGGTTCACCGTGTGGTTAGCATCGGCGGGACACCAGCCAGCGTCGAGACCCGCCGGAGCCGCCGAGTGACCTCCCCAATCCCGACCCTGAGCCTGGTCGACACCGATCCCGCCGAGCTCGCCGTCGATGCCATCGTGATCGGCGTGCACAGCGTGAACGGAGACGCGGCCGGCGGGGACGGCGGCAGCCTCCTGCTGGCCAGCGGCGCGGAGAGCATCGTCGCGGCGTTCGACGGGCGGCTCACCGGCACGCTCGCGCTGCTCGGCGCCACCGGCGCGCCCGGCGAGGTGACCAAGCTCGCCACACTCGGCACGATCACCGCGCCCGTCGTGGCGGCCGTGGGCCTGGGGCCCGAGCCGACCGGTGCCGCCCCGCCGCCGGAGACGCTGCGCCGGGCCGCCGGCGCCGCGGTGCGCGCGCTCGCCGGCAGCGGCACCGCCGCGCTCAGCCTCCCGCTCCCCGACGACGAGGACGCGCCCGCCGCGCTCCGGGCCGTCGCCGAGGGCGCGCTGCTCGGTGCCTACCGCTTCAGCGGGTACAAGACGAAGCCGCAGCCGGGCCGCCGCGCTCCGGTCGGCGCCGTGATCGTGCATGTGCCCGACGCCGCGGAGCCGGCCGCCGAGGCGGAGGTGGCCCGGGCGGAGGTGGTGGCGCGGGCGGTGGCGCAGACCCGCGACTGGGTCAACACGCCCCCCAACGAGCTGCGCCCGCCCCAGTTCGCCGACGCGGTGGCGGCCGCGGCGCGCGAGGCGGGGCTCGAGGTCGAGGTGCTCGACGAGGAGGCGCTGCGCGAGGGGGGATACGGCGGCATCCTCGCCGTCGGGCTCGGCTCCTCGGCGCCGCCGCGGCTGGTGCGGATCTCGTACACGCCGGCGGGCTTCGAAAAGCGCGTGGCCCTCGTGGGCAAGGGCATCACGTTCGACACCGGTGGTTTCTCCATCAAGCCGGCACAGGGCATGTGGGAGATGAAGTCCGACATGGCGGGCGCGGCGGCGGTCAGTGCCACCATGCTCGCCGTGGCCGCGCTGAAGCCCTCGGTGGCGGTCACCGCGTACGTGCCGATGGCGGAGAACATGGCCTCGGCCACCGCGTACCGCCCCGGCGACGTGGTCACGATGCGCAACGGCAAGCGGGTCGAGGTGCTCAACACCGACGCCGAGGGCCGCATGATCCTCGGCGACGCGATCGCCCGCGCCTGCCAGGACGGGTGCGACTACCTCTTCGAGGCGTCGACGCTCACCGGCGGCCAGGTGGTGGCGCTGGGCAAGCGGGTCGCCGGCGTGATGGGCACGCCCGAGGTCTGCGAGCGGGTCAAGGCCGCCGGCGAGCAGGTGGGCGAGCCGGCGTGGCCGATGCCGCTGCCCGAAGACGTGCGCAAGGGCATGGACTCCGAC
The DNA here is from genome assembly GCF_042433955.1 of Phytohabitans kaempferiae. Classification (NCBI taxonomy): domain Bacteria; kingdom Bacillati; phylum Actinomycetota; class Actinomycetes; order Micromonosporales; family Micromonosporaceae; genus Phytohabitans; species Phytohabitans kaempferiae. Next base: position 104,907 of record NZ_JBHLUH010000091.1, read on the forward strand.
GTCGCCGACATCTCCCAGGTCAACGCGGGCATGGACCGGGCCGGACACATGCTGCAGGGCGGCGTGTTCCTGCGCGAGTTCGTCGAAGACGGGGTGCCGTGGGCGCACATCGACATCGCCGGCCCCAGCTACCACTCTGGTGAGCCGACCGGCTACTGGGCCAAGGGCGGCACGGGCGTCCCGCTGCGTACGCTGCTCGCGCTGATCGACGACATCGCGTCGGCGGGCTGATCCGCACCGCCAGAGGTGCGACGCGAGCCGCTGCGGCCACGGGTCGTGGGATCGCGGAGGACGCGGCCGCGGGAGCGGCGGTCTGGAGCACGACGCACGTCGCGGCAGCCCAAAGCGGAGGCCGACCGCGACGGTCCCTAGACGGCGCCGCCGGCCTTCTTGCGGCGCTCGTTGTAGTCGCGCATGCGCTGCGGGTAGCCGACCAGCGCGACATCGTAGATCGGGATCGCGAGACGGTGGGCGAACCGGCGGGCGCCCTCGGGGCTGTCGATCCGGCGGCGGGTCCACTCGCCGTCGTGCGCGATCAGCAGCACGGTCGTCTGGGTGACGGTGGTGCGCGGCTCGATGAAAGCCTCCACACCGCGACGCGACCGGACAAACTCCTCAAGGTGCTCTAAATCGGCACGATTCGCCCCACGCTGACCCGGTGTGCCGCCGGAATCCTTGCGTCGACGAAACCAGGCCACCAGATCTCTCCTCCCACACGCCATTGACCGCGAACTTTTCTCAACCTGTGTCGCACGACACTTGCGCCCGATCCTCACGTGGCGCTGGAGAGGCCGCAAGGGGAGGCCGAAAAACGTCCGGTATGCAAGCCTACGTGGCGGAGACGTGTCGTTGGGCACCTCGGTGACGCGGGATGCCTTCCCAAGTGACAAGATGGCCGAGGGATTTCACAGCGTAGACCCGCGTAGCAGCGACGCGACCTGGGAGTTGAATATGAGCGGCGAGACCTTCGATGTAGTGATTCTCGGAGGCGGCAGCGGCGGTTATGCCACAGCCCTGCGGGCCGCGCAACTAGACCTTTCGGTCGCACTTATCGAAAAGGACAAGCTAGGCGGCACCTGTCTGCACCGCGGCTGCATCCCCACCAAGGCGCTCCTGCACGCGGGCGAGGTCGCCGACCAGACCCGCGAGTCCGCCGCGTTCGGCATCAAGGCCGAGCTGATCGGCGTGGACATGGCGGGCGTCAATGCCTACAAGGACGGCGTGGTCGCGAAGCTTTACAAGGGCCTCCAGGGTCTGGTCAAGGCGGCCAAGATCACATACATCGAGGGCGCCGGCCGCCTCGTCGCGGCCGACACGGTCGAGGTCGACGGCACGCGCTACAAGGGGCGCAACATCGTGCTGGCCACCGGGTCGTACTCGCGCACCCTCCCCGGCCTCGACCTGGACGGCAAGCGGGTCATCTCCAGCGAGCACGCGCTCACCCTCGACCGGGTCCCCGCCTCGGCGATCGTGCTGGGCGGCGGCGTGATCGGCGTCGAGTTCGCCAGCGCGTGGCGCTCGCTCGGCGCCGAGGTCACCATCGTCGAGGCGCTCCCCCGTCTGCTCGCCGCTGAGGACGAGGAGGCGTCAAAGGCGGTTGAGCGGGCATTCCGCAAGCGTGGCATCGGGTTCAAGACGGGCAAGCCGTTCGAGAAGGTCGAGCAGACCGAGGCTGGCGTGCGCGTCACCATCGCCGGCGGTGACGTGCTCGAGGCCGAACTGCTTCTGGTCGCGGTCGGGCGCGGCCCGACGACGGCTGGCCTCGGCTACGAGGAGCAGGGCGTCAAGATGGAGCGCGGCTTCGTCCTCACCGACGAGCGCCTCCGCACGAGCGTCCCCAACGTCTTCGCGGTCGGCGACATCGTGCCCGGTCTCCAGCTCGCCCACCGCGGATTCCAGCAGGGCATCTTCGTGGCGGAGGAGATCGCGGGCCACAACCCGGCGCCGATCGACGAGGCTGGCATCCCGCGCGTCACCTACTCCGACCCCGAGGTCGCCTCGATGGGTCTCAGCGAGGCCAAGGCCAAGGAGAAGTACGGCGCCGACAAGGTGCAGGCGTACAACTACAACCTCGGCGGCAACGGCAAGAGCCAGATCCTGCGGACCCAGGGCTTCATCAAGCTGGTCCGGCTGGCCGACGGCCCGGTGGTCGGCGTGCACATGGTCGGCGCGCGGGTCGGCGAGCTGGTCGGCGAGGCGCAGCTCATCTACAACTGGGAGGCCTACCCGGCCGAGGTCGCCCAGCTCGTGCACGCGCACCCGACGCAAAACGAGGCGCTCGGCGAGGCCCACCTCGCGCTCGCGGGCAAGCCACTGCACGCGCACGCCTGACAGAGTTTTCCCGCGGAGCCTTTGAAGGAGTCTGGAAAGATGCCGGTATCCGTCCCCATGCCCCGCCTGGGCGAGAGCGTCACCGAGGGCACCATCACTCGCTGGCTCAAGCAGGAGGGCGACCGGGTCGAGGTCGACGAGCCGCTGCTCGAGGTCTCCACCGACAAGGTCGACACCGAGATCCCGTCGCCGGCGGCGGGCGTGCTGACCCGGATCGTCGTCCAGGAGGACGAGACCGCCGAGGTCGGCGCCGAGCTTGCCGTCATCTCGGGCGAAGACGAGAGGGCGGGCGCCGCTCCTCCGCCGGCGAAGGCGGAGGCGGAGCGTCAGCCCGAGCCGGCCGCGCAGGAGGCGCCACCGGCCGAGGAGCCGGCGCCCGCGCAGGCCGCCGCCGCTCCGCCCCAGGAGCAGCCGGCCGAGCAGGAGCAGGCCCCGCCTCCGTCGAGTGGCGGCGCCACGGTCGTCAAGATGCCCGCGCTCGGCGAGAGCGTCACCGAGGGCACCGTGACCCGCTGGCTCAAGCAGGTCGGCGAAAACGTGGAGTCGGACGAGCCGCTGCTGGAGGTCTCCACCGACAAGGTCGACACGGAGATCCCGTCCCCGGCCGCCGGCACGCTCCTCGAGATCAAGGTGCAGCAGGACGAGACGGCCAACGTCGGCGCCGACCTCGCCGTGATCGGCTCCGCGGGCGCTCCGGCGCCGAGCGAGCCGGCCCAGCCGCAGCCCAAGGCGGAGGCCGCCCCGGCCAAGGAGGAGCCCGCGCCGGCGAAGGCGGAGGCCGCCCCGGCGCCCGAGCCGCAGCGTGCCCCCGAGCCGGCTCCCGCCCAGGCCCCGCAGGAGCAGCCGGCCCCGGCCGCCCAGGCGCAGCCCAGTGGCGCGCCGGCCCGCGCCGCGCAGGCCAACGGTGGCGACACGGCGTACGTGACGCCGCTGGTCCGCAAGCTCGCCAGCGAGCACAACGTCGACCTCGGCTCGCTCAGCGGCACCGGCGTCGGCGGCCGCATCCGCAAGCAGGACGTGCTCGAGGCGGCCGAGAAGGCGAAGGCCGCCGCCGCGGCGCCCGCACCGGCCGAGCAGCCCGCGCCGAAGGCGGCCCCCGCACCGGCGAAGGCGGAGCCCAGCCCGCTGCGCGGCCGCACCGAGAAGCTGACCCGCACCCGCCGCTCGATCGCCAAGCGGATGTACGAGTCGCTGCAGAGCTCGGCCCAGCTCACCACCGTGGTCGAGGTCGACGTCACGAAGATCGCCCGGCTGCGCCAGCAGGCCAAGGCCAACTTCGAGAAGCAGCACGGCGTCAAGCTCTCGTTCCTGCCGTTCTTCGCGGTCGCCGCGGTGGAGGCACTGCGCCGCTACCCGATCGTCAACGCCTCGCTCGACCTCGACGCCGGCACGGTCACCTACCCCGACGGCGAGCACCTGGGCATCGCGGTCGACACCGAGCGTGGCCTGCTGGTGCCGGTCATCCGCGACGCGAGCGACCTCAACCTGGCCGGGCTCGCGCGGCGGATCGCCGACCTGGCCGAGCGGACCCGCACCAACAAGGTCAGCCCGGACGAGATCTCCGGCGCCACCTTCACGGTCACCAACACCGGCAGCCGTGGCGCGCTCTTCGACACGCCGATCGTGCCGCAGCCGCAGTCCGCGATCCTGGGCACCGGCGCGGTGGTCAAGCGGGCGATCGTGGTCGACGACCCCGACCTGGGCGAGGTCATCACGCCCCGCTCGATGTGCTACCTGGCGCTCTCGTACGACCACCGGATCATCGACGGTGCCGACGCGGCCCGCTTCCTGAGCGCGGTCAAGGAGCGGCTGGAGGGCGGTCACTTCGAGGCCGACCTCGGGCTCGCCTGATTCCGACAACGCGACGCGCGGGGGCCGGGGAAAGCCGGCGCCCGCGCGTCGTTCTGTACACCGGCGGCCCGACCCGCCGCGTTTCCGGCCGCGCGCACGGGGGAGGATGCAGGGATGCGGGTTGTCATCTCCGGCGCCTCGGGCTTTCTCGGCCAGCGACTGGCGCGGTGGCTGCGCGAAGACGGGCACGAGGTCGCGCGGCTGGTGCGACGGCCGGCCAAGGGCCCGGACGAGATCACCTGGGACCCGGCCGGCGGCACGCTCGACCCGGCGGCGCTGGCGCCGTACGACGCCGTGGTCAACCTCTCCGGTGCCAACATCGGCGGCCACCGGTGGACCGACCGGTACAAGCGGGAGCTGGTCTCCAGCCGCGTCGACACCACCGGCACGCTCGCCCGCGCGCTGGCCGCCCGCCCCGCCGGCCAGCGCCCCGGCACGCTGGTCAACATCGGCGGCATCAACTGGTACGGCGACACCGGCGACAGCACCGTCGACGAGAGCTCCCCGCCCGGCAGCGGCTTCCTCGCCGACCTCTGCAAGATGTGGGAGGCGGCCACCGGCCCGGCCGCCGAGGCGGGCGTGCGCGTGGTGCTCGTGCGCAGCGGCACGCCCCTGCACCGCGACGGCGGCTACCTCAAGCCGCAGATGCTGCCGTTTCGGCTGGGGCTGGGCGGCAAGCTGGGCAGCGGTCGGCAGTGGATGCCGTGGATCTCGATGGTCGACTGGCTGCTCGCGATGACGTTCCTGCTCGAGCGGGCGGAGATCGCCGGCCCGGTCAACCTCGTGTCGCCGGAGCCGGTGCGCAACGCCGACTTCACGAAGGAGTTCGGCGCCACGCTGGGCCGCCCGGTGATCATGCCGATCCCCACCCTCGCGCTGCGGGTCGCGCTCGGCGAGATGGCACCGGAGACGCTCGCCAGCGTGCGGGCCCGCCCCGGCGTGCTGCTGGACGCCGGCTTCACGTTTCGGCGGCCGGGCGTGCACCAGGCCCTGGAGGCGGCCCTGCACGACCGCTGAGCCCGGCCTCCGCGTGGCCTGCGTGGCGACCGTCGAGCCTCGCGTCGGCGGGGGCGAGTCGCGGCAGCACTTCGGCGCCGAGCGCCGCGATCAGGTCGAGTGTCGCGGCCCGGTCGCCGGCCGCCTCCACCATCAGCAGCGTCCGCGCCGCGCCCGTGGCCCGCAGCCCCTGCGCCACCTCCTCGGGCGTGCCGATCGGGCTGGTCCGGATCAGGTGCTCGGCGTACGCGTCGGTGTCGCGGGGCGGCGCGCCGTCCAGGCGTATGTACCCCCGCGTGGTGGCGAGCCACGGCCGCAACGTGCGGCGGAGCCTGCCCTCGGCGGCGGCCCGGCTCTCCCCCAGCGCCACCAGCCGGGCGACGGCGTGCTCCGCGCCGGCCGGACCGTACCGGGCGAGCAGCGGGGCCGGGTCGTCGTGCACGCCGAGCAGGAGCGGCAGCCCGCGCGCGGCCGCGACCTCCACCGTCGCGGGCGAGGTGGCGGCGACCCACACCGGGAGCGGGCGCGCGGGGCGGGGCACCACGGCCACCTCGCGAAAGTCGAAGTGCCGGCCGGCGGCGGCGACGGTGGCCCGGCCGGAGAGCCAGTCGAGCAGCACGTCGAGCGACTCGCCGAAGCCGTGCTCGTAGCGGGCCAGCCCGGTCCCGAAGACCTCCAGGTCGACCCACGGCCCGCCACGCCCCACGCCGAGCCGGAAGCGCCCGCCGGACGCCTCGTCGAGCAGCGCCGCCTCCTCGCCGAGCGCGACCGGATGGCGGTTGGAGAGCACACAGGCGGCCGTGCCCACGGTCAGCCGGCTGGTGCGCCCCAGGATCACGCCGGCCAGCGCGGTGGCGGAGGGGCAGCGCCCGTACTCGATGAAGTGGTGCTCGGCGAGCCAGACCCCGGCGAACCCGGCGGCTTCCGCGGCGACCGCGTACTCCACGGTCGCCGCGGCGCCGTGCGCCGAGAGCAGGAAGAGGTCAGCAGTCACGCAGCTCAGGGGACTGGTTGCGGATCTGCGCCACCGGCGAGATGAAGTCCTGGTACGTCTCGCCGCCGACCGCGGACAGCTTGAAGGCGGCGACCCGGTGGCAGTTCTGGAACGCCAGCTTCACGCCGAAGTGCCGCTCCAGCCCGCCCCGGATCGCGTCGCTGGCGAGCGCACGCAGCAGCTCGCCACGCTCCTTCTCGCTCGGCGGCGGCACGGCGTGGTCGGCGAACTCGTCCGCCGTGGCCGCCGAGCGGGTGGCGACGTCGGAGACGACCGCCCAGGCGTAGGGCAGCGACTCGCGCACGCACGCGACGAACTCGGCGTCGTCGACCTGGCCGCTTTCGGCGCGCTCCAGCAGGGCGGCGGGTACGTCGAGGGACATGAGACTCCTTTGGTGTACGGGGCGGCGCCTCCGCTGCGCGCGGGGCACCGCCGCAACTCAGTGGACCAGTACCTCTGGCCCGAGCACGAAATCGGGGTCGACCTGGTCGGCGAGGTCTTCGCCGACCTTCTCGTTGGCCCAGGCGGTCGCGTTGCGCAGGTGAAACTCCACCGCCTGCCGGGTGTAGGTGGCCCAGTCCTTCGCACAAGCATCGACGGCTTCACGCATCGTGTCCAGAGCGTCACGATTAGCAGTCTCAAGGACCGAGAGCGGCTGGGGGGTGCCCCGCTCGGCCGCCTTGACGTACGCCGAGCGCCCCATCCAGGTCAGCAGGTCGTCGCCGACGTGCGTGCGAAGGAAGTCCACATCGGACTCGTCGTCCACCTTGTTGCCCACCACGTGGACACGGACGCCGAAGTCGCGCGCGTACCCCACGTACTGCCGGTAGACGCCGACACTGCGCAGCGTCGGCTCGCAGACCAGGAACGTCGTGTCGAAGCGGGTGAAGAGGCCGGAGGCGAACGAGTCGGCCCCGGCGGTCATGTCCACCACCACGTACTCCCCCGGGCCGTCGATCATGTGGTTGAGCAGCAGCTCGACCGCGCCGACCTTGGAGTGGTAGCAGGCGACGCCGAGGTCCTCGGTCGCGAACGGCCCGGTCACCGCCAGCCGGATGCCGCCGACCTCACGCACCAGCGCGTCGTAGATCGGGTTGGCGCCGGTGACCGACAGCAGCCGGGAGCCCCGCCCCGGCGGCGTGGTCTTGACCATGGCCGAGGCCGAGGAGATGCGCGGATTGCTCCCGCGCAGGTGCTCCTTGATCGCCGACAGGTGGTCGCCGAGCGCGGGCAGCAGCACAGCCTCGTCCTCCGCGGCGCCGAGCGCCGCGGCCAGGTGCTGGTTGATGTCCGCGTCGACGGCCAGCAGCGGCGCACCACTCCCGGCCAGATGGCGGGCGAGGAGGGCGGCCAGTGTGGTCTTGCCACTTCCACCCTTCCCGACAAGAGCGATTTTCACGGTACGGGGCTCCTTGTACTCTCTGCACTTGCTCGTATTGGATGTCATTTCCAATAGCGACGCAAGCGCTTTCGGGCGTGTCGAGGCGCCGAACCTTTTTCAACCTCCCGTTACGGTCTGTCCTGAGGCGCGGGGCACCGCGCAGTTCAGGTCGAAAAAGGTTCGTTGGTAATGTGACGGGCCGTGACGCTGACCGAGCCCATGGCCGCGCCCGTAGGCCCGCCGTCCTCCTCGCGCCGCCGGCCCGACCTCGCCGTCGCCGCGCTCGCGATCGGGCTCGCCGTGCTGGTCACCGCCGGACTCTGGGCCGACCCTGACCGCCGCACGATCACGGTCAACTCCAGCGACCAGGCACTCTTCGAGTGGTTGCTGGCATTCGGCGCACACGCCCTCACACACGGCGAAAACCCACTCTTCACCCACCTGATGAACGTCCCCGACGGCGTCAACCTCGCGGTCAACACCTCGATCACCGTGTACGCGGTGCTCTTCGCCCCACTCACGCTGCTCGCCGGGGCGCAGTGGTCGTTCGTCGTGATCCTCACGCTCAACCTGGCCGCCACGGCGTTCGCCTGGTACCTGCTGCTCTCCCGCCTCTTCCGGCTGCCGGTGCTGGCGTCGGCGGTCGGCGGGCTCTTCTGCGGCTTCGCGCCCGGCATGGTGTCGCACGCCAACGCCCACCTCAACTGGACCGCCGGCTGGCTGGTGCCGCTAGTGGTGTGGCGGGTCTTCGCGCTCCGCGAGCCGGGCCGCTGGCGGCGCAACGGGCTGATCCTCGGCGTGCTCGTGGCGGTCGCGTTCTCGATCGCCGCCGAAGGGCTCTTCTTCACCGCCCTGGCCTGCGGCGTCTTCCTCGGCGTGTGGGCCCTCTCCCAGCGCGCCGAGGCGCGGGCCGCGCTCCCCACCTTCCTGCGCGGGCTCGCCACCACCGCGGGCACCGCGCTGGTGCTCCTGTCGTACCCGCTGTGGCTGCACTTCTTCGGCCCCCAGCGCTTCCACGGCACCGGCTTCGACCCGAGGGTGCACAACGAGGACCTCGTGGCGTTCGGGGCGTTTCCGGAGCGCTCGCTGGCCGGCGTGGCCGGGCTGGGCACCGGCCTCGCGCCCAACCCCACCGAGGAGAACTCCTTCTTCGGCCTGCCGCTGCTCGTCCTGGTGGTCGCCTGCTTCGTGCTGCTCTGGCGGCGGGCCGACGCCGGCCGGCGGGCGGTGCTACGGGCGCTCGCGGTCACCGCCGGTGTGTTCTCGGTGTTGTCACTGGGGCCGGAGTTGCGGGTCGACGAGCGGCTGACCGGCATCCCGCTTCCGTACGCCGCGCTGGGCGCCATGCCCGTCTTCAACGCCGCGCTGCCGGCCCGGCTGGCGCTCGTGGTGATCCCGCTGGTCGGCGTGCTGCTCGCGTACGCGCTGGCGGCGCTCGGCTCCCGCCCGGCCCCAGCCTGGCTCGGCGCCTTCGCGGTGGCGCTGCTGCCGCTGGTGCCGGTGCCGCTGCTCACCTCGGAGTACGAGCCGATCCCCCGCTTCATCACCTCCGGCACCTGGCGGGAGTACGTGAGCGACGGTGGCGTGCTCGCCCCGGTGCCGCCCACCTCCGACGTGCTGCCGGACGGGCAGCGCTGGCAGACGTACGCGCTGGCACACCGGCAGGGCGAGTTTCGCATCCCGGCCGGCTTCTTCCTCGGCCCCGGCGGCCCGGACGGCAAGGGGCGCATCGGCCCGGTCCCCCGCCCCTCGGCCGACCTGCTCTTCGAGGTCACGCGCACCGGCGTCGTACCACCGATCACCGACGCGGACCGGGCGGCGGCCCGCGAAGACCTGCGCTACTGGGGCGCGGAGGCGGTGGTGCTGGCCGACCAGGTGCACGGGGCGAAGTTCACACCGCATCCGGAGGCGCTGCTGCGCGCGACGACCGAACTGCTGGGCCCGCCGCAGCGGGTCGAGGACGTGTGGCTCTGGCGGGTCTGAGCGCCCCCCACGCTCCGAACCCCTGTGCGAAAATAATCCTCACGGGAGGCCCCATCCAGAGAGGGGCTGTGCGCAGTGGACAGTGTCCGGTCGGCCGACGAGTTTCGGCGGATCAAGCTTCATGCCGAGATCGAGAAAGACCGACTGAAGATCGCGCAGTACGAGATCGGTTTGGCGCACTTTCACCACGAGATCGAGCGAAAGCAGCATGAGATCGGCCGACTCGACGAAAGGCTGGCTTGAGCAGATGGACGACCGCGACCCGGGCGGCTGGGAGTTCATGGATCGCCACCTCAAGGAGATGCGCGACTTCCTCGTCAACGACCGAGAGGCCAGCGTGGCGCAGGCACAGCGCGAGGCAGCCGAAGCCGCGGCGTGCGGCCGAGACCACTGGAGCCAGCTGTGGCAGACCCGCGCCGACCAGCTCAGGGCCTATCGCTTCCATTGGGAGCGGGAGGAGGAGGCCGCGGCCTGAGGGTGACGTGAGCAGCGACACGCGGTGATCAGGCACCGTGTCGGGTTTAGGCTGGGGGCGTGACTAGCGCACTGACCGGGCTGCGGCACCGGATTCTCGGCCGCATCGACTACCTGGCGGCGTGGGATGAGCAGCGGCGCCTGCACGAGGCCGTCGTCACCGGCGCGGAGCCCGACACCGTGCTCCTGCTGGAGCACCCCAGCGTCTACACCGCGGGCAAGCGCACCGAGCCGTTCGACCGCCCGATGGATGGCACGCCGGTCATCGACGTCGACCGGGGCGGCAAGATCACCTGGCACGGCCCCGGGCAGGTCGTGGGCTACCCGATCCTCAAGCTGCCCGACCCGATCGACGTGGTGGCCTACGTGCGCCGCACCGAGCAGTTGCTCATCGACGTGTGCGCTGAGTTTGGCCTGGCCACGACCCGGATCGAGGGCCGCAGCGGCGCCTGGGTCCGCGCCGACGACCGAGGCCCCGACCGCAAGGTGGGCGCCATCGGCATCCGCGTCTCCCAGGGCGTGACGCAGCACGGCTTCTCCCTCAACTGCGACTGCGACCTGTCCGTTTTCGACCGCATCGTGCCCTGCGGCATCCGCGACGCCGCCGTCACCTCCCTGACCGCCGAGTTGGGCCGGGAGATCACGGTCGCCGACGTCCTCCCGGTGGTCGAGCGCCACCTGCCCACGCTGCTCGCCGAGTAGCGCGACCCGGGACCGCGCGAGAGCGGCCGGAGTGCGTCCGTGGTGGCAGGAGCACAACGGACGCACCAGGCTCCTACGGTGTCAGGCGGTGGCGGTCGCGCGGGAAGGCGGTCACCTCGCGTACGTTGCCGGCGCCGGTGAGACGGGCCACGAAGCGCTCCAGGCCGATCGCGAAGCCGCCGTGTGGGGGCATGCCGTGCCGGAAGGCTTCCACATAGGACTCGTACGGTGCCACCGGCTCGCCGCGGGCCGCCAGTGCCGCCAGGTAGTCCTCGTACCGGTGCAGGCGCTGGCCGCCCGTCACCAGCTCGACGCCCCGAAATAGCAGGTCGAAGCCGTTGGTGTAGCCGGGGCGCGATGGGTCGGGATGCGTGTAGAAGGGGCGCTTGGCCATCGGATACCCGGTGACGAACACGAAGTCCGACCCGTGCTCGCGCAGCGCCCACTCCCCGATCGCCCGCTCGTGCGCGGGGGCGAGGTCGGGCTCGTCCGGTGGGGCGCCGGCGATCTTCAGCGCCTCGGTGAAGTGCACCGCCGGAAACTCCTCCGCCAGCGCCACCTCCTGCCCGCTCGCCGCCACCATGCCCTTGACCACGCGCGTGAGTACGGCCATCACGTCGCGGTGGTCCTCGACGAAGCCCAGCTCGGCGTCGAGGGACGTGTACTGGGCCAGGTGCCGCCCCGTCTCGTGCGGCTCGGCGCGGAAGACCGGCCCCACCTCGTACACGCGCTCGAAGACGCCGACCAGCGTCTGCTTGTAGAACTGCGGCGACTGGGCCAGGAAGGCGGGGCGGCCGAAGTAGTCGAGCGCGAAGACGTTCGCCCCGCTCTCGGTGGAGCTGGCCACGATCTTCGGCGTGTGCACCTCCACGAAGCCCAAACCGTCCAGTGTGGAGCGAAACGCGGCCGTGGCGGCCGCCGCGAGGCGGAGTGCCGACGCGCGCGTGGCGTGCCGCAGCGAGAGCGACGCGTGGTCGAGCTGGGTCGGCAGGGTCGCCCCCAACTGCGGCCGGAACAGGTCGAAAGGTGGTGGCTCGGCGGGGGCACCGAGTACCCGTACCGAAGGCTCGACCACCTCGACCCCGCCGGGCGCGGCCCCGTTCGCGATCACCGTGCCGACGATCTCGACGGCGGTCTCCTCCCCCACGGCCTCGACCTGGGCGCGGACGCCAGGGTTGGTGACCACGACCTGACTGAGCCCGGCGCGGTCGCGCACGATGAGGAAGGCCACCGATTTCAGCAGCCGGCGGCGGTGTACCCAACCGGCGAGCCGCACACTCGAGCCGATGTGGGCAGGAAGTTGGATGGAAAGGATGCGTTGCATTCCGGCACCTCCTGTCAGTCGCGCAACGCGATCCCCGACTGGGCGCGGGCGAGTGGGGAACTCGCGGTGCCACCGCGCCTTCGCCCCCGGAGGGGCCTCATTTGTCCGCGGCTCGGGAGTGTCTTCGCGCCCCGGCGCCGGGCCACCGTCACAGCATCTGGTGGCTCTCTCGGCCGGCGGGATCGGGGCGTTACTCGGTTCCGTCGCTGCCGCTCGCGCCACCGTAGCAGGACAAACCGGTGGTCGGCATCACATAAAGGAGATGGTGAGCCTCGTCGCCTAGTGTTCATGCGCGGACACAGCGAGCGTAGGCTCAGATCTGTGACCATCGCTCCAGAGGGACGGCGCCTGCTGCGCATCGAGGCGCGCAACGCCGAGACGCCGATCGAGCGCAAGCCGCCGTGGATCAAGGTCAAGGCCAAGATGGGCCCGGAGTACACCGAGCTGCGTGGTCTGGTCCAGCGTGAGGGCTTGCACACCGTCTGCCAGGAGGCCGGCTGTCCCAACATCTACGAGTGTTGGGAAGACCGCGAGGCCACCTTCCTCATCGGCGGCGACCAGTGCACGCGCCGGTGCGACTTCTGCCAGATCGACACGGGCAAGCCGGCTGAGTTCGACGCCGACGAGCCGCGCCGCGTTGGCGAGTCGGTCGCCACCATGGGCCTCCGCTACGCCACGGTCACCGGCGTGGCCCGCGACGACCTGCCGGACGGCGGCGCCTGGCTCTACGCCGAGACGGTCCGCCAGATCCACAAGCTCCAGCCCGGCTGCGGTGTCGAGCTGCTGATCCCCGACTTCAACGGCGACCCCGCCCAGCTCGCCGAGGTCTTCGACGCCCGGCCCGAGGTGCTCGCCCACAACGTGGAGACGGTGCCGCGCATCTTCAAGCGCATCCGCCCCGCGTTCCGCTACGAGCGCTCGCTCGACGTGCTCACGCGGGCCCGCGCCGCCGGCCTGGTGACCAAGTCCAACCTGATCCTCGGCCTCGGCGAGGATCGCCACGAGATCTCCCAGGCCCTACGCGACCTCCACGGGGCCGGCTGCGAGCTGGTGACCATCACGCAGTACCTGCGGCCCACGCCACGGCACCATCCGGTGGAGCGGTGGGTCAAGCCGGAGGAGTTCGTGGAGCTGAAGGAGGAGGCCGAGCGGATCGGCTTCGCCGGCGTGATGAGCGGGCCGCTGGTGCGCTCGTCCTACCGCGCCGGGCGCCTCTACCAGCAGGCCCTCGACGCCCGAGCCGCCTGAGCCGCACAAGCCGTTCAGAGACAGATTTGGGCTACCGCGACATCCGTCGTGGTCCAGACCGAAGCTCCCGCGGCCTCACCCTCCGCGGTTCGCGCGGGCCAGCGCCCACGCCACGGCGATCACGGGACGTCGCGACGACGCCGCGGATCAATGGGGCTTTCGGAGTCGAGGTGGTCGGGCGGCTGGGCCGCGCTCGGACCTGGTGTCCTGTTGGAGAAGCTGTCGAGCTGGGCGCACCGGAGCGCCCAACCCGAACGGGACGCCGGATACACGACTCGCGGCGTGAACGCCGGACCCGGCAGGTATGGGCGATTGTCGGAGACATAGCCCCTTCAAACCGGCCGCAAGGGCTATGCCCCCGACAAAAAGCCCCTGCCCGTGCCGACCGGCGCCGCCGAGGTCGACCAACCATCCCGGACCGGTCGCGAAGCTGAGCAAGTGTGCCGGCGGCAGACCATGTGCCGAACGCGCGCCGGTGATACGGCGCGAGTTGGGCGCGTTAGCGCGCCCAACTCGACAGTTCGCCCCGGGCCGAGGCCCGCCTCGGGCCGGGTCGCGATCGTGGGGACGCGGACGGTGAGGCGGCGGGAGCAGCGGCCGCGAGCACGACGGGCATCGCGGCAGCTCCCCTCTGCCACACCAGAACCGAACCGCAACGGAAAGCACGAACCTCAGCCATAACTCGTCTTGGTCCGGACGTTGCCCTGCGCGGTGGGCGGCGCTGTCCGTTCGATCGTGGGGCGACGTGGTCGCACGAGCCGCTGAGACCTCGACCGCGCAGTCTCTAGGCTTTCCTCGCCCGCGCCATGACCTCCTCCTCGGTCAGCGGGCTCGGCGGATGGTGGCTGAGGCAAAACGGCGTGCGGACCTTCTGCGGCGCTTCGCCCTCCAGCGCGACGTAGAACTCGCCCGCGCGCAGGCGGGAGATGTCCGGGACGTCGCCCCCCTTCACCTTGGCCATCTCCCGGGCGGCGTCGACCTGGACCAACGTGTTCAGGAAGCCGAAGAACTGGGTCGCGGCGTTGCCGGGGATGCGGTTGTGCAGGCCCCTCGGCGCCTGAGTGGCGAAGACCAGGCCGAGCCCGTACTTGCGGGCCTGCGCGGCGAGGGCGAGCGTGCTCTGGGTACAAGCGGTCATCTGTCCCGAAGGTGCCAGCGTCTGTGCCTCGTCCATGACGAAGAGGCCGAGCAGTGGCCGGTCCCGCGCCGGATTCTTCTTGATCCACGCGAAGAGGGACATCTGCAACTGGTTGACGAAGCTCTGCCGGGACTCGTCCGACCCCAGGCCGACCATGCTGACGACCGAGATCCGGGCCCGCTTGCCCGGTGTGGGAGTGAGCAGGAGCCCGGGGTCTGCCGGCGTACCGCTGCCGCCGAAGAGCGGGTCGTTGTCCATCGACGCGGTCAGCGTCTGCGCCAGGTCGGCTGCGATCTTATTTGCGTCGGCGAGCCCGCTGACGCCGTCGGGCAGGTCGGCGAGCGTGTCGATGAGCCCCTGCACGGTGCTGCCCCCCCGCCGCCCGTAGTGCTCGACCGTGCGCCGTAGCACCGCCAGCCCCAGGTGTACCTTCGTGGCCCGTCCGACCAGGTTGGCCCGTGGGGCCAGGGCGGCCACCGCCGCGTCGACGGCCGCGCCGAACTCGTCCGGATCGTCACGCACGCTGCCGAAATCGGGAAGTGGCTGGAAGCTCAGCGGGCGACCGGTCTCGCGGCGCGGGGTCCAGACGACAACCTCGGTGTTCGCCAGGTAGTCGGCGGCCCGCGCGGGGTCGGCGGGCCCCCAACCGGCCGGCGGCTCCGGCCACGGCTCGCCCAGTCGCGCCAGGTCGTTGTTGGGGTCCAGGACGATCGCGGAGACGCCCTGGAGCGCGCACTCCTCAACGACGCGCCGGAGGAGCACCGTCTTGCCGGAGCCGGAACCGGCGAATATCGCCACGTGCTTGCGGAAGGACTCCAGCGAGACCGGCACCGGCTCACCGCCTTCGTACGCGGTGCCGAGCACGAACTCGCTCGCCGCGCTCCGCACGGGGCGGTGCTCGCCGGTCTCGCCGCCGGGCTCGCCCGTCTCGCTGCTGGGCGGGCTGGGCGACGTACCCCTAAGCGGGCTGACCTCGGCGTCCGACAGCGCCTCCTTGAAGAGGGTGATCTGGGCGGTGGGTCGCCGCTCGACAAGCCACGCCTGCAACTCGATCGGCGACTCGTCCCGCAGCCCGTGGAGCCCGGCGAGCACGCGCAGGTCGCTGTCGTCGACGGCCAGCGTCGTCCCGCCGTCCCGGGCGAACTCCCGGATCGCCTGCTGGGTCTTGCCCGACGAGGACCAGGGACCGTTGCGGATCAGGAAGAGCTTGCGTTTGGCCACGTCGGAGGTGAGTCCGGCGGCGGTACGTGCCCGGCGGAGCCGGTGCAGGGCGGCCACTCCGTGGTGTGTGTCGCTGATCGCCCGAAAGCACCAGTGCTCCTGGTCTTCGCTGCGCCCGTCGTCGGCGCGCTCCTCCTCGGGGCGCTCGTCCAGCTCGCGGCGGAGCCGGGCGTGCAGGTCCGGCTTGTCGCTGGGCGGCGGGTCGACGGAGAAGAGCCCGGCGGCGTCGCCCCGTTCGGCGATCCAGGCGCGGAGCCCGGCGGAGAGCAGCTCGGGAAACGTGGCGTCCTCGGTGTCGCCTTCGAGAGGCGAGGTGACATCGGCATCGCGCTTCAGGTCTTCGAACCGCGCGTCGATCCGGGCCAGCGACTCCTCGGGCACGGTCGGTGCGGTCCACTCCGGCGCGCTCGGCTCCGGTGCCGGCGATACCTCGCCAAGGTGGGAAAGCTCCCGAACCTCCTGGTCGATGAGGCAGGCGCGGATGTGACGGTCGATCTCGATGAGCAGTCGGCGCGGCGAGTAGTTGATTGCCTCCTGGAACACGGAGTCCCGCACTGGCCAGGTCGGATAGTCGGGTGTGAAGCCGACCTCGCCGAACCGGGTGGCGAACCGCTTCTCGACGATCTGGCGGGCGATCGCGGGGTCACGGATCCCCTCCAGCACGGGCGAGCGGCGAAACCGGTCGACAACCGAGGCTATCGCCTTGCTCTCGATGAGCTTCCAGGTCTGGGACAGGGCGGCGACGACCGTAAAGGTTCGGCGGGTGTGCTCTCGCAGCGCTGTCAGACCGTTGGCGATCTCGGCTACCACCACGGTCTGCTGGATTTTGGCCAGATCCTCCATCAGCGCCGACTGGGAGACCATCGTGTCGATCTGGTCGAACGCGATGACTGTCGGGCCGGTCAGGGCAAGCAGCCACGAAATGTCCCGGACCACATCCTGTGCCGTGCGCGGCGTGCGGCGGATACCCCACGCCTGGCGCTCGTCCGGGATCGGGTCCGCGCCGCAGGCGAAGTAGTTGTCGGCGATATTCTGGTGTTCCTCGTTGAGGGAAGCCCGGAGCGCTAGAGCCCGAGCGGTGTCGCGGCATGTGTTCGCCACGTACTGGTCGTAGTCAGTGAGCCTGTCGATGAACGAGTCCAGCGAGGCGCGGGACAGCTCGGTCTCGCCCATCACCGCACGGCGCGCGGTCCGCGGCGCGCCGACCCGCGACGACAGCCGGCGCAGTAGAAGGTTGAGCTGCGTCCCGCCCTCGGGCACCTGCCGAGCCAGGCTGTCGAGCATGAGGACGAGGAGGCCGTCCCAGAAGTTGCGGCTGTCGAGCAGGCTAATGAGGAAGAAGTATCCGCCCTGCTTCTGCACCTGCTGACGGACCCAGCCGAGCAGGTGCGTCTTGCCCGTGCCGGCCCGGCCCTCCAGTACCAGGCCGACCGGGTTGGCGTCGGAGTCGCCCCCGGCCTCGGCGATGCCGTCGAGCACGTCGCGGACGACCGCCGGATACAGCCCGTCGACGTGGAACGGCGAGGGTCGCCACACGTCGTCGGGGACCTGCGCCCAGTTGAACCGGAGTGCGGCGAGCGCCGCTAGTTTCTCCGCGCTCATCGCACTCCGATCGCCAACTTGTGCCTGTCCTCCCCGCCGATCCGGATCGCCGCCTCCCGTTCCGCGCGGTCGATCCGGTGCCGGTTGTGCTCCGGCTCGAGGTAGACATCGGGCGCGTCGAGGAGCTGCCGGAGCACCTTGTCCACATCGGACTTCGCCACGTCGCCGACCAGCGGACGGATCTTCGACAGGCTCACCCAGTCGCCGGGTCCGTCGGCGAGTGCGGCGTACGCGGCCCGGATGCGGTCGCCGAGGCCCCGCGCCGGGGCGTCCGTACGCTGCACCGGAACCGGCACCGGCACGGGGGCGTTGTGCTGCGCCGCCACCGCTGCCCAGAGCATCTCTTCCCGCGTGGGACGCCTGCTCCCCTTCGTCTTCGCGACCGGCAACCGCCCCGACAGGAACTTCTCTCCCTCCTTGGTCAGGACGTGCGTGTACGGGCGCCGCTTGGTCTGGGAGAGCACATAGCCGAGCCCGTTGAGCTTCGCGTAGTCGGGGCTTTGCAGCCGGACGCCGTACCGCTCGCCCATCTCGTTGTTCGAGAGCTCGCGGCCCTCGACCTTCAGGATGATGAGGTACGCGTAGTCCGTCGGGGTCAGGTCGTCGGCCATCCAAGGGTCCTTTCGAGGGGCGGTGTCGAGGGGGTCGGATCCGGGGTGAACGGTTCGCCGTCCGCGTCGAGCCCGAAGGCGCGGAGCTGTGCCAGGTGCTCGGGCGGGTGACTCTCCATCGCCGTGTAGAGGGCGAGGAGCCGATCGGCCGCGCCGTCGGTGCCCGCTTCCACCTCCGCGCTGAGCTGGGCCTCGTCGCGCAGCTCGAACAGCAGCGCGCACAGTTGCTCGCCAGCGTCGGGCTTGCCGGCGTCGACGGCGGCCCGGAGCTCGGCGACCTCCGACTCCGCACCGCTCGCCCGGTCGTCGGCCATACGCGCCTTGGGCAGCCGGAGCTTCGCCGCCTCGTCGCCCGCGTCCGCGCGGGCGGTCAACAGGTCCACCTCGCCCCACGCCGTGTACAGGTCGGCCAGCGCCTCCGCCGCGAACTGGTGGCCGCGGTCGGCCCGCTCACGAAGCTCCCGCAGGTGCCCCCGCTCGACAAGGTGCTCGATCAGCCGCTCCTCCGCGACCGAGTCACCGGCTTCGGCTTTGGCACGCAGGTCATCGCAGACGCCTCCGTCGGCGAGTATGCCGTCGATGCGATCGCGGGCCGTCTGGTCGCCAGCGTGCGCGGCTGGGCGGAGATCCTCGACCCGCTGCCACAACTCCTGCGTCCGGGACAGGTGCGACCCGACCGTGCGGTCTCGCGGGGCGGTTGCCAACCAGCCTCGCAGCACCTCCACCGCCCGCTCGAACCGGCCCTGGCGAACCAGCAGCTCGGCCAGCTCGATGGCGGCGGCGCGGTCGTCGTACTCGTCGGCCAGCCGCGTGAGCGCCCGCTCGGCGTACCGGTAACGGAGCCGGGCGAGCGCGCCATCCGCCAGCCGGCGCAGGTCGGCGAGGCCGCGTACGCCCGCGACAAGGGCCAGCCAGGCGTCGTGCGGCACCGGCGTCGTACGGCGTACACGGCGCAGGTGCTGGGCCAGGTAGTCGGCGATCGTGTACCCGGCCAGCGTCCCCGCCCGCCCAGCGTCGGCGGGCGACAGTGCGGAGACGTCCCCGTACAGCGGGCGGGTCGCGTGCGGCAGCGCCTGGTCGAGCCACTCCTCCCTCGGTCTGACCCGCTGCGCTCTCCGTAGGTAGCCGAACATCGCCTCGGCCAGGAGGTCTTCGGTCAGCGGCGACAGCACGCCGAGCCGGTGGGCGTCGGCGGCCGCGGTGATCATCGCCCTGCCGTACGCCGTCGGCGACTGCTCCCATGCCATCACCAGCGCCGGCCCTCCGGCCAGTACCTGCGTCAGCCCCGCGTCCCGCGTCTCCAGCGCCATCCGGATCCGGCTGTCCTTCGCGGCGGCCTGGTGTGCCAGCGTCATCTCGCCCGGTGACAGCGTGTCGGGGACGCTGATCACGGTGGCGCTCCTCAACAGCCGGCGCGTGTCGTCGTTGTCGTCCGCCCCCGGCGACCGGGCGGCCATCTGGGCCGTGTACTGGTCGGGCCAGATCGTGCCGACGACGATGTTGCCCCTGCGCATCAACGCCCGGACGCACTCGAACGACAGTGGCGGATGGCTGCCGAGGTAGCGCTGCAACTCGTCGAGCCAGAAGACGGTCTTGCTGGGCGGCGAGTTCTTCAGGTCGAGCAGCTCCCGCGCCTCGGTCGGATGGATCAGCCACCAGTCCGGCACCAGGTTGTACACCGCTTCGTAGAGCGAGCGCGTCTTTCCGGTCGACGAGCCGCCGACGAGCACCACGAAGCTGCCCCGGTCGGGCACATTGGCGGCGATCGCGTTGCGCAGCTGGAAGTCGAAGTCGCGATCCACGTACTCGGGCAGCTCGCCGACGCTTTCCAAGGTCGTGATCGCGCTGTGGATGCCCAGCTCGCGGGGCGAGGCGGCGTAGAAGCGATTCTCTTCGGACATGCTGGACGCGGCCGCTCGCTCCCACGCGGCGAGCCACTCCCGCCGCCTGTCTTCCGGCACGCCACAGACCCGCAACATGCTGAGAAGCAAAGGCCGGGAAATCTGTCGCTTGCCGCCGAGCGCGTCGCTCAGTGTGGATGGCTTGATCGCCCGGAGCTCTGGAAGATCGTCGTATCCCCGACTTTCTCGCTCTATGTCGCTCAGCGACAGCCCGGAACGATCTTTCAGCCTGTTGAGCGCCTTTACGAGATCATCTGGCGTGCGTATCCGGATGAGATCGACATCGGGGTCGGACGCCAGCGTGCTCACCCCCACCATCGGCCCGTTATGGATGTCCGGCAGCTTCGCGGGAACAGTCTCGTGTCGACAGTCGGCGCGTGCCATCGGCCATGTTCTGTATCCCGACTCCTCCGTTCGGCGATTTCAGATCGTCCGTCCTCATCGGACGGCGCGAACGCACACACGACCACCGAACGACATCAGGATCGGCGTCGGCACATTTCGAGCTGATCAATGCGAAGACGTTTCGGAGGATACATACGAGCGAGACAAGAGCACCAGGGTCGTCGATCATCCGACAACGGGCAACAAAGTGGATCTCCATTCCTCCGGTCGCCTCCGGAATCATCCGGCCGGCTCCGCACGAATCGCTCGGTGGTTATGTTTTTCCGCACCGATCCGGCAGGTCACCGCCGGTCTCGCACGTCCGCCCCGCCTCCGGCTTCCACCGGGACCGTGGCCGGAGGCCAGAGGTGCTGCTGAGGTGGGAACCGAACGGGCGCCGGCCAGGAGCCCGCAACACCGTGGAGGCTTCCATGCAGCCGTGGCTCGTCGCCGTCCAGGCGGCCAGCGCCCTCGTCACGCTCGGCGGGGCCGTCACGCACCTGACCACCGCGATCCTCACCCGGCGCACGCTCGACGCCGCACGGCGTGCACCGCAGGCCGCTCCGGTCGCGCCGTCTCCGGCCCCGGACCTCGCCCGGATCCGGAACAGCAGCCAGCCGTGCCCCCAACCGCCGAGCTGGCCCGGCGAGCGCGGCCCCCGCCTTACGGGCGGGCTTCGAGCAGGCCCAGGCGGTGGGCGACCGCCGCCGCCTCGACGCGGTTGGCCACCGCCAGCTTGGCGATGATCCGGGAGACGTGGACGCTGGCCGTCTTGGGCGAGATGTAGAGCTGCTCGGCGATCCGCCGATTGCTCAGCCCTTCCGCCACCAGCCGCAGCACCTCCTGCTCGCGCACTGTCAGCAGCTCGGGCTCGTCGGGCGCGGTGCGGCTGAAGACGCGCAGCCCGACCCGGCGGGCCAGCGTCTCCATCTCGTCGCGGAACGGCGTGGCCTGGAGGTCGTCGGCGATGCAGCATGCCTCCTCGACCGCCTCCCCCACCAGCCCTCGATCGCCGGACGCGGCGGCCGCCTCGGCGAGGCCGCCCAGGGCGCGGGCGAGGGCGTACGGCTGGCCGTCTGTGCGCCACGCGGCGACCGCGGCCTGCCAGGCGGGCAGCGCGTCGGCGCCGGTGGCCAGGATGGCGTGCGTCTGGGCCGCACTCGCCCGCTGCGCGGGATGTACGGCGGTGAGGCCGGCGCAGACCGCGCGGACCTCCTCGGCGAGCGCGGGGTCGGCGCCCAGCACGGCGGCGCGGGCGCTGGCGACCATCAGGGGCCACGCGTACCGGGGGAACTCCCCGACGCGCGGCACCGCGACGCCGACCTGGGCCGCTTCGACCGCGCCCGGGATGTCGCCGCGCTGGAGGGCGGCCTCGACTCGCAGCTCGTGCAGCGGGATGGCGAAGTGGTGCTCCAGGTAGGGCCGGCCGAGGAAGCTCAACGCCCGGGTCACCAGCTCGTCGGCACCGGCGTGGGCGCGGGCGAGGCGGAGCTGGGCGCGGATCTGGAGCCAGTGGAGGCCGAGCGTGCCGGGCGGGTCGATGCGGGCGGTCTCGGCGCAGAGCGCGTCCGCCTCGTCCCACCGGCCCAGCGCGAAAAGCGCCTCGGCCTGGTTGGAGAGCAGGAACGCCCCGGTCGAACGGCTGATGCCGACCCGCTTGGCCTCGACCGTGCCGTCTGCGGCGCGCAGCGCGGACTCGGTGTACTGCCCGACCTCGAAGAGCGCATCGGACATGTTGACCAACGCGTGCACCAGCTGCGGCACGTCGCCGGTGCGGCGGGCCAGCTCCTCGGCCTTGCGCAGCTCGGCCAGGCCGGCCTCGGCGGAGATCTCGTTGGCGCAGACCCGGCCGAAGGTCAGTGTCGCCGCCACCTTGGCCGCCGGATCGCCGAGCGACTCGGCGTCGGCCATGGCCTCCCGGGCGATGCGAGCGCCGTCCGCCTGGCCGACCTTGCCGAGGTGGCTCGCGACGTTGGCCAGGATCTGCACGCGCTCGGGCTCGTTGGGCACGCCGCGGGCCAGCTCGTACGCCGCGCGCAGCTCGGTCGCGCCGTCGCTCTTGCCGAGCACGCGCATCAGCCGGCCGCGCCGCTCCAGCATCCGCGCGGCGCGCAGCGGCTCGGCGTCTCGGTCGATCTCGGCGAGCGCGGCCCGGGTGAGGCTCATCGCGCGGGCGTAGTCGCCGGCGGTGGAGGCCGCGAGCAGCGTCTCCTCCAGCAGGGCGAGATGGTCCATGCCGAGTCGCTCGGCCGCGTCGGGCACCTGCTCCCACAGCTCCAGCACGCGCTCGAGCAGCCGGCTCTTCTCCGCGTACGCATAGCGCTTGCCGGCCGCGGTCGCCGCCGCCCAGGCCGAGGTGAGCGCGCGGGGGTGGTCGTGTGCCGCGTGCCAGTGGTGGGCGATCTCGGCGGGCGCGCGGTCGGCGCCGACGAGCTGGGGCCGGCCCTCGATCGCCGCGGCGTAGCGCGCGTGCAGGCGGGCCCGCTCGCCGGGCAGCGCGTCCTCGTGGACGGCCTCGCGGACCAGCGCGTGGCGGAACTCGTATCCCCCGTCGAGGTCGGCGACCAGGAGCTGGGCCGCGACCGCCTTGCGGAGTGCGTCTTCGAGATCGTGGTCGGAGACCTCGGCGACCGCGACGAGCAGGTCGTGGCCGATGCGGTTGCCACCGGCGGCGGCCAGCCGCAGGACCCGCTGGGCCGGGTCGGGAAGCTGGTCGATGCGGGCGAGCAGCAGATCGCGGAGCGTGTCGGGCAGGTCGGCGCAGCCGTCGGGGTCGCTGGAGGCGGCCAGCTCCTCGACGAAGAAGGGGTTGCCCTGGGAACGCTGGTAGATGTTGTCGACCAGCTTGGGCCGGGGCTCGGCGCCGAGCAGGTCGGTGAGGATCTCCATCGTGCCGTCGCGGTCGAGCCGGTCGAGGTCGAGCCGCTCCACGCCACGGGCCCGGTCGAGCTCGGCGAGGAACGGCCGCAGCGGATGCCCCCGGTGCAGCTCGTCGGAGCGGAAGGTGCAGATGAGCAGCGCCTGCGCCGTGCGGGCGGAGCGGATCAGAAACGCGATGAGGTCGCGTGTGGAGCGGTCGGCCCAGTGCAGGTCTTCGATGAGCAGGACGAGCGGGCGCTCCCGGGCCAGCCGGCCGAAGAGGCCGGCGACCAGCTCGAAGAGGTAGCCCCGGTTGGCGTCGACGAGCCCCTCGGGGCCGGCCGGCCCCAGCTCGGGCAGCAGCCGGGCGAACTCGTGCTCGTGCCCGTCGAAGGCGACCGGCCCGTCGCGCCGCAGCAGGTCGCGGAGTGCGGCCACGAACGGCGCGAACGGCAGCCCTTCCTCGCCCAGCTCCACGCACTGGCCGGTGAGCACGCGCACGCCCTCGCCCAGCGCGAGCCGCCGGAACTCCTCGACCAGGCGGGTCTTGCCGATCCCCGCCTCGCCGCCGAGCAGCACGGTCGTCGACTCCTCGCCCCGAGCGCGCTTGAGCGCGTCGCGCAACGCCGCGAGGTCGGCGTCGCGACCCACGAGGACGGAGCTGGTGGCTCGGGCGGTCACAAAATCGAGCATGCCACGTGCCTCCGACATCCCTTAGCGATTAAGCGACCGGCGAATCCGAGGTGGACGCGGCCCGCCCCCGTGGCGGGCCGCGTCCCGCGATAGGTCAGGAGGGCACCGGCGCCCGCGTCGCGGCCCCGTGGCGGCGGCGTCCGGCCCGCGTCCACCAGCGGGGCTGTTCGGGGCCGGCACCACCGCGTACGACGGCGCGGGCCAGGCGTACCCGGTCGGCCTCGGCGTGCAGCTCGGCGGCGCGGTGGCGGTGGAGGGTCAGGGCGGCGTGCGGGTCGAGAATCGTCATGACCATGACTCTCCGCGCGAAGGCACCGCCCGCGCATGGGGTGCGATGCCCGATGTTCGAGGCAGCCGGGGTACTTACGCGGGGTCGGGACCACGGCGCGGGGCCGTAAGGTCCTTACCGCGCCCAGCCCGTAGACTTCGCGGCATGGCAAAGCCGGAGGAGAAGGTCAGTTTCCGCCAGCGGCTGAAGCAGATCGGGATGGTTTTCTCGTTCACCGCCAAACGCGACAAGTGGTTTGCGCCACTCGTCGCCGGCGCGGTGCTCATCCCGCTCGCGCTCACGGTCGTGGCGGTGATCACCTGGGGCTGGCTGTGGCTGCCCGTGGGCATCCTGCTCACCCTCCTCGCCGTGCTCATCGTGCTCAACGTGCGCTCCAACGCCGCGATGATGAATGCCGCGGAGGGGCAGCCGGGCGCCGCCGCGCAGCTGGTGGAAAACATGCGCGGCGACTGGCGGGTGACCACCGCCATGAGCTCGACCACGCAGATGGACATGGTGCACCTGGTGCTCGGCCGCCCGGGCGTGATCCTGCTGGCGGAGGGCAACCCGCAGCGGGTCCGCAGCCTGCTCGGCCAGGAGAAGCGGCGACTCTCCAAGGTGATCGGCAACGCCCCGATGTACGACTACATCGTCGGCACCGGCGAGGAGGACCTGTCGATCCGCAAGCTGCGGTCGACGCTCCTGCGCCTGCCCCGCAACCTCACCGGCAAAGACGTCAACGCGCTCGACAAGCGCCTCAGCGCTCTCACCGCCCGCCCGCAGATCCCCAAGGGCGCGATCCCCAAGAACATGCGGCCGCCGAAGGGCGCGTTCCGCCAGATGCGGGGCCGCTAGAGATATCTCGCGGTCGAGGTTCGCCCTTTCCGTCGCGGTTCGATCCTCAAGTGACAGAGGAGAGCTGCCGCGATGCCCGTCGCGCTCCTGGCCGCTGCTCCCGCGGCCTCACCCTCCGCGTCCCACGGATGATCACCGCCACAGAACCCATGATCATCCCACCGAATCCACGATGGCCGGTCACAACCTTCGCGACCCGCGCCTCGACTAGTCGAGCTTCAGCCACTCGGTGGCGGTGGTGCAGTCGTGCAGCGCGTCGGGGTCGGGCAAGACCCCCAGCCCCGGGCCGGTCGGCACGCGCACGTGCCCGTCTTCGAGCACGAAGGGCGCGGTGATGTCGCGGGCGAAGTACCGGTCGGAGGCGGACGTGTCGCCAGGGAGTGTGAAGTTGGGCAGCGCGGCGAGCGCGACGTTGGCCGCCCGCCCGATGCCGCTCTCCAGCATCCCGCCGCACCACACCGGGATGCCGTGCGCGGCACAGACGTCGTGCACGCGGCGCGCCTCGAGGTAGCCGCCCACGCGCCCCGGCTTGACGTTGACGATCGCGGCGGCGCCGAGCGCGATCGCGTCGGCGGCCGCGCGGGCCGAGGTGATCGACTCGTCGAGGCAGACCGGCGTGCGGATCTGGCGGGCCAGCGCGGCGTGCCCGCGCATGTCGTCTTCCGGCAGCGGCTGCTCGATCAGCAGCAGGTCGAACGGGTCGAGCCGGGCCAGGTGCCGGGCGTCGGCGAGCGTGTAGGCGGTGTTGGCGTCGACCTGGAGCAGCACACCGTCGCCGAAGCGCTCGCGCACCGCCCGCACCGGCTCGACATCCCAGCCCGGCTCGATCTTGAGCTTGATCCGCAGGTAGCCCTGCCCCAGATAGCCACCGACCGCGTCGAGCAGCTCGGGCACCGAATCCATGATCCCGACGGAGACGCCGGCCGGCACGCGGTCGCGCACCGCGCCGAGGTAGCCGCCGAAGGAGAGCCCGGCCGCCCGCAGCTCCGCGTCGAGCAGTGCGGTCTGCACCGCCGCCTTCGCCATCGGATGCCCCTTGACCTGGGCGAACAGCGGCTCCACCGCCACCGCGCCGGCACTGGGCAGGGCCGCGACGGCGGGCGCGAGGAAGCGCCGGATCACGTCGGCCGCGCCCTCGACGTACTCGCTGGAGTAGAAGGGCCCGGCCATCGCCACGCACTCGCCCCAGCCCTCGGCCTCGTCGGTGACCGCGCGGACCAGCAGGACGTCGCGGTCGTGCTCGGTGCCGAACGAGGTGCGGAACGGCGCCACCAGCGGCATCGCCACGCGCCGCAACTCGATGCCGGTGACCCTCATGCGCGCTCCAACACGTACCAACCGTCGCGGGTGATGCCGGCGACGGTGTAGCCGCGGTCGAGCGCCGGGGTCATCGCCTCGCGGAGCGCGTAGCGCCAGCGGACCGCCAGGTCGGGATCGGTGACGCGCAGCCCTTCGACGTCGGCGGGCGCGCTCACCAGCAGCCGCGGGGCGCCGGAGTCGGCCCCCGGCACCGGGAAGTCGCCGTCGCCCCGGGCCAGCACGACGGCGCCGCCGCCCGGGTCGACCTCGTGACACTCGCCGCGCGCCGCGGCCGCGACCTCCGGCGCGGTGAGATCCCAGTGCACGTACATGCGGTCGCTCGGCCCGCCGTCGGTGTTGGTGCCGTCGTCCATCGGTCCGTAGAAGTCCGGCAGGTACTCCGTCGCGCGGGCGCCAAGCTTGCAGAGGTTGAAGTACGCGTTGCGCCGCACCAACGGATCGTACGTCCAGCAGACCGCGGACAGGCTCCGGTCGAGCGCCCACGACCGCTGGTGCAGCTTCATCGCGTATCCGACGCCGGAGCCCTGCCGCCCCGGCTCCACACCGGCGATGTGCGAGTGCAGGTGGTCGGTGCCGAGGAAGGCGACCGCCGCGCCGGCCAGATGCCCGTCGCGGTAGGCACCGACGACGTAGTTGCCCGAGTGGGAGAAGGCGCGCATGAGACTCGCGTTGACCAGGCGGTCGGCGGAGTCGGCGCCCCAGACCCGCCGGAGCAGCTCGGCGGCGGCGAGCTGGTCGTCCATGGTGGACAGCTCGGCGATCCGAACACCGAGCCGGTCGGCGGCACCGTGCGCCGCGACCCGTGCCTCGTCGACCAGCCCGCTCATCGCTCTACCGTACGCGTCCCGTCACGGATCGGGGTACGGACCGAAGGCCGCCGGGACAGCGCCCTTCATCGGTCCCGCCGCGTGACGAGGCCGGCCAGTCCGGTCAGTTCGGCGGCGGGCGCGGCGACCGGATGGGCCGCCCGGAGATGGTGCAGTGCCTGGCCGAGCAGGTCGTCCGCCTGTGCCTGGCTCCAGTCCCGCCCGCCGGCCGCGTCGACCAGCTCGGCCGCGCGCACCAGGTCGGTACCGGACGGAGGTGCTCCACTGTAGAGGGCCGCCAGCTCGCGCCCGGCCGGCGTACCGGAGGTCAGCGCGGCCACCACGGGCAGTGACTTCTTGCGCTGCCGCAGGTCGGCGTGGACCGGCTTGCCGGTGACCGCCGGGTCGCCCCAGATGCCGAGGAGGTCGTCGACGAGCTGGAACGCCAGCCCCAGCCGCTCCCCGAACTCCCTGAACCGCCCGACCCGGTCCCAGCTCGCCCCACCGAACGTGGCGCCGAGCGCGCAGGCGCAGCCGAGCAGCGCGCCGGTCTTGCCCCGGGCCATGCCAAGGCATTCACGCAGGTCGACCTCGGTACGCGCCTCGAAGGCCAGGTCGGCGCTCTGCCCGTCGAGCAGGTCCTGCACGGCCCCGTGCAGCAGCCGGCCGCCCTCCTGGAGTGCGGCGTGACCGCAGCCGGCCAGCACGTCGAAGGCGAGCGCGAGCAGCGCGTCACCGGCCAGGATCGCCGGCCCGACGCCGTACACCGCCCAGGCGGTCGCCCGGTGCCGGCGCGTGCGGTCGCCGTCCATCACGTCGTCGTGGAGCAGTGAGAAGTTGTGTACCAGCTCGACCGCGACCGCCGCGGGCACCGCCTCGGTCGGGTCGCCGCCCACCGCCTCAGCGCTCAGCAGCACCAGCGCCGGCCGGATCGCCTTGCCGCCGGCCGCCGCGATCGCCTTGCCGTCCGCGTCCCACCATCCGAAGTGGTAGCCGGCGATCTGGCGCAGCGCGCCGGGCAGCGTGTCCACCGCCGCCCGCAGCGCCGGGTCGAGGCAGGTACGGCTCCACGCCAGCACCTCCGGCGCCGACCGGCCGCCCGCGATCTCCGACGCGGCGGTCATCGCCCGTCCCCGTCCCTGGCCGCCCGGGGCTCGATCTCGACGTCTTCGAGGATGCCGAGCGCGTCCGGTACGAGCACGGCGGCCGAGTAGTAGGCGCTGACCAGGTACGAGCGGATAGCCTTGGCGTCGATGCCCGTGAAGCGCACCGACAGGCCCGGCTGGTACTCGTCCGGCAGTCCGGTCTGGCGCAGCCCGATGACGCCGCTCTCCTCCTTGCCGGTACGCATCGCCAGGATCGAGGTGGTGCCGCCCTGGCTGATCGGGATCTTGTCGCAGGGCAGCACGGGTACGCCGCGCCAGCCCATCACCCGCCGCCCCTCGACCTCCACCGGAGCGGGGTAGACGCCGCGCCGGTTGCACTCGCGGCCGAACGCGGCGATGGCGAGCGGATGGGCGAGGAAGAAGCGGGTCCCGCGCCGCCGGCAGAGCAGGTCGTCCAGGTCCTCCGGTGTGGGCGGTCCGGAGCGCGTGTGGATCCGCTGCTTCAGATCGGCGTTGTGC
>NZ_JBHLUH010000092.1:0-9661 GCF_042433955.1 Phytohabitans kaempferiae
GCCTACGCACGCTCGCTGGCGCGCAACAGTTCTGCGCGATACGCAGCTACCTGTCCATCGCAGCCAAACACGGCATGCAACAGCTCCACATCCTCATCAGCCTCGCCGAGCGACGCCCATGGATACACCCGCAAGCCAATAACCTGACCAGTTACACCGGACCAAAGGCCGAAGCCGAGGCCATCAAGGATCAGCTAGCGGCATTCCTACGCGACGAACTCGCGCTGGAACTGTCCGCTGAAAAGACCCTGATCACGCACGCCCGCACCGAGGCAGCGCGGTTCCTCGGCTACGAGATCACCGTCCGGCACGACAACAGCAAGATCACCGGAGGGCGTCGCATGCTCAACGGAACGATCGCGCTGCGGGTGCCGCTGACCGTGGTCCGATCCAAGTGCGCCCCCTACCGGCGCCGGGGCAAACCCTGGTGTCGGCCCGCGCTGATCAACCTGAGCGACTACGACATCGTCCGGGTCTAGGCGGCTGAATACCGGGGCGTGGTCAACTACTACCTTCTCGCCGGCGACGCCTGGCGCCTCCACGCGCTGCGCTGGAATGCCGAGACGTCGATGCTCAAGACCCTGGCGGCCAAGCACAAGTCCACGGTGACCAAGACAGCGGCCCGCTACAAGGCCACGGTCGAGACACCACACGGACCGCGCACGTGCTTTGAAGCCCGGATACCCCGCACCGGCAAGAAGGACCTGGTAGCACGGTTCGGCGGGATTCCGTTACAACGCAACGAGAACGGGTTCATCATCGACCCCGTTCCAGTCCCGGTGCCCACACCCCGCAAGGAGCTGATCCACCGGCTCCGCACCCGCAGGTGCGAACTGTGCGAGCAAGACGCCACGGTGGCTGTCCACCAGATCGCCAAACTCGCCCGGCTCGGAACACCAGGACCAAACCAACCCGCGTGGGCGGCCCTCATGACCAGGAAACGCCGAAAGACCCTCGTGGTCTGCCAACCCTGCCACGAGGCCATCCACGCAACCCCTGTCACGCACGCGGCGTAATCGCTGGAGAGCCTAGTGCGCTTAACGGCGCCCGCTGGGTTCGGAGGGAGGCTGCGCGGAAAAGGCCGGATTCACAACACCTGACTCCGGACCTCGCCGCGCAGCCCACCCTGTCCACGAAAGCCCTACCACGACCCGTATCTATCTGCACGCGGACATGGCGCTCAAGGAACAAGCCATCGCCCGGACCGCACCGCCGAACACCGACTCCGCCCGCTACCAGGCCGACGACGCTCTACTCGCGTTCCTCGACCAACTCTGAGTCCCGCCGTTGGTTATGCCGCGTCCCGAACCCAAACATGCGCAGCCGCACAGCCATCCGCACCGGGCGCGGCATAACCGCAGCGTCGTCATAAGGTGTCTAATGTCGAGTTCGTCATTACGTGCCCTGGTTCTGCTGCCCGGACTCATCGAGCACCGCCACAGCCAGCAGGTCATCACCGGCACCCAAATGCTCGGCGACGAACTCGGCCACCACCCCCAACGCGGCCCTCTCGTCCCACACCGCATGATTGAGCAACCGCTGGGTCTTGTCCGGGCTGGCATCACCGACCCACTCGGCGATCTGCCACCCGTTCTTACGCGGCAGGTCCGAGGCCAACGCCCGCACATACTTGCCGGCCTGCAACCGCGGCTCCCGCCGGGCGAACACCGCGCCGACACGTCCCAGCAGCTCCTGCCGGTACTGCTGGGCCAGCTCACCGGCGGCTACCATGCACGCGGCGGCCGTCTCGTATTCAGTTTGATCCACAATCACGCAGAACTACGGGACGGCCGCCGTTGCGGACAAGCCGACACGCCCGCCCAGGCTCTGCTCGCGGCTGGCTCGACATCCACGATCAGCTCTGGCCGCACCTACCTACACATGCACCATGTAGTGGTAGTTCCCCGCGCCGACCGTGGCCTCCAACGTCTCAACCACCGCCCGTGGCTTGTCATACGGCCCAGAAACGTAGAACGGCTTACCGTCACGCCCGAAACGGATCGGGCTGGGGCCGGCCGGCCTACCGAGATAGGGCACCACGGCATCGAAATCTGAATGAGGCTCGAAACCCAACCCCCGGGCATACGCCACCGCACCGTGCACCACGGCCTGGGCAAGCTCGAGCGGGACAGCCACCGGCAGGCCGTCAAAGGCGCTGAAGTACTCCCGGCTGAACTCCTCCACCGCGCCCGAGCCCATCGGCACCGGCCCCACCGCGTTCTTGACGCCCAGGCAGTACACGTCCACCAGGAACCCACAGACCGTTACCCGACTGGCCCGTTCCTGACGAACGATCAGGACGTTCGCCAAGCCGCCCGTCGCGGGCTCGCCAGCCTTAACCGGGTCCAGCGCCGCCCACGCCGCCGGCGCCTCGTCCAGCCCCAACCCGGCGCTCCAACCAGGGCTGATCCAGCATCCAAGCAGGACCCGATCGGCCGGATCGTCGTGCGACTGCTGCAGCGCCGCGACCTGACGCACCAGCGGGGCAACAGCAGCCGGGCGCAAGCCCAGCGCCTTGGCAATCTGCTTGGGCGAACTGCCACGCTCCCGCATCAACCGCACCTGGGCCAACAGCGCATCATCAGTCATCTTCAGCAGCGCCTTTCACGACGAGGCGAACAACAGCCTGAGCCAACACGACGGGCTCCAACACAGCCACGCCCCATCCAACACCGACCGAAAACCCCACCGCCGCCGGCCCCCACCACGCCCGCTCAGCCACCAGTCCCGACCACGGCACCTCAGCGACCGACACCGTCAACACAAAGCGCAACATGATCAGATCACGAAGTGCGGCTGCCGTAGTAGGCTGCCAATGCTCAGCGTTGAATGGCGCGCGGTTCTACGGTTCGGAAGATTTTTTTGGCGAGTTCGAGACTTTCGCTCTCCGGCATGTCTTGGTCAACATTGACGCTGATACTCAGGGAGCGCCCGGCAGTTGCACGCGTAGCGAACGACCCGGCCCGTGCCACTGCGCCTCGTATCCCAGCCCGTCGAGCGGTGGAAAGCCTGGAAGCCCACTGCCCTTCACCAGGCGGATGCTCACCGTCTGCGCTGGCGGCTGGCCCAACGGGGAGAAGAAAAAGATGCATTCCATCGGCCGGTCGCCGACCGACGTGGGCACCGGCATCCCCACCAGGTCACTTAACTCCTGCGGGCTGATCAACGCACACGGAGGTCTCGATCGGCCTGCGGGCTGACCCGCTGAGGAAGAAGGACCGGGCGTTGGATCTACCGGCATGCTCGACACACCATCCCTGGCGGTAGGGCTGACCTCTGCGGCGCAAGAGCCCAAGAAGACAGCAGCAACACATAGCGCACCTAAGGCCGCAACTGTGAATGGCAGACGGCCTCGTCCGCTCCCTCTGTGCACCGACTAATCCTGCCCGAGGCTAAGGGTACGGGGCAACCCGCGGCCGCTGGCCATGTGCGTGTCTTTCCTCCTAAGCCGGCCTCGTCCAGCAGGAGCAGGACCCGCGCCCCGTTCGTCCAGCATCATCCACCTTTGGGTTATGACGACAGGTCCGCCAAATCCGATCAGCGCGGGTTCGCCATAGCTCGGTCGAGTATCGTCAGGCCGCCTGGAAGCTCTACAAGATCCCGCGCCGAATGGAGATTGTGCGGACGCTGCCGCTTGTGGCCTGCCGTCGCAGGTGCTACAGGCCGAGGTCGGTGCGGTGGCGCTCGCCCCAGCCGCGGAGGTCATCGAGGAGTTCGCGCAGTTCTCGTCCTGCTTGTGTGAACTGGTACGCGGACGCGTCGACGTGGGCCGGTGGGTGCTCGATGAGGCCCTTGGCTTCGAGCAGCCGCAGGGAGTCGGTCAGCGATCGGTTGTAGACGGGTTGCCCGCTGGAGACGGTGAGGGTGACCTGGAGGTCGGTGTAGCGCTGCGGGCCGTCACCGAGGGATACAAGGATCTCGACGGACCACTTGAGGCGGACTACAGCGAGGACACCACGGATGGCCTGGGGCACGTTGGGCACGCAGCTCATCGCCCCATTGGCAGATGCGGTAGAGGGTACGTACGACGCCCTCGCCGATCGGGGTAAGTGTGAAAGTGGTCTGGTCGTCGGGCTCCAGGTCGAGGGACCCTGCGCCGTGGCGCTGAAGGTGTCCGGATCCGACCAGGCGACGTAGCTGGCTGGTCTGCTGAGCGATGCCGTGGGCTCGCAGTTGGGCCAGGGTGGCGACGCCCCCGCTGCTGTGTAGGGCGAGGAGAATCTCGACCACTCCGGGTTCGGCGATCAGGTCGAGCGTTGGGGGCCGTACGCCGTCGCGGTCGCTCATCGCGGTTCCGCCTTCCACGCGACCAAAGAATGTCGTGGGACTATATCGACGTTAATCATTGATAACACTGTCGTAAAAGCGACAGTTCGTCCGCCCAAATTGCGACCTTTATCCGGGAATCGCTGCATGGAGATGCGTGCATTGATGCACGTGTATTGAGGCACGTGCGGTTGTCGTTACCGGAGGTACGCGAGTACACACGACTTGTGACGTCACCGATCAGGCCAGCAGACGCATGCCTGGGCTGGGCACGTTCACTGGTGCGCCGACTTCGCCGTCCCGCTCCGGAGGCTCCGATGATCTCGTGCAGGACGCGCAGGCGGACCGCAGTGGGAGTTCTCGCCCTGGCGGCGGCTTTCGCGATCGCTGGCTGTACGAGGGAGGATACACTACCGGTCGCTACGCCGAGTCAGACCGCAAAGCCGACCGCGCCGGCTTCCAATTCGGACCCCGGTGCCGCCGCTGAGCAGCAAGCCGTGGCCGCATACAACGGCTACATCCAGACCTATGCATTGGCCTCGCAGGCGGCGGACCCGGACGATCTCAATCTGGCTCGTTACGTCGCCGATCCGCTGTTGAGCCAGACTCGACGCAACATCCGCAAGCTCAAGGACATCGGCGCTGTGCAGGTCGGTGCGCAGAAGGCCAGCGTTGTTCGCAATGAGGTCGACCTGTCCGCTAAGCCGCCGACCATCACCCTCTACTCCTGCTTGGACTTCAGCGACATGAAGGTGGTCTACAAGTCGAACCAGTCGCCGATCCCTGGCTTCTCGATCAGCAAGACCAACGCCCCGGCCGTGGTCACGGTGTGGCAGTACGAGACCGGTCAGTGGCTGGTCAACGCGACGAAGGAGGGGAGCCACTCGTGCTGACCCACCGGCGGGTCTGCGCCGCGATGATCCTGGCGGCTGGGCTGATCCTCGTAACGCCTGAGGCTGGCCGCGCCGCTCCACCGGCTGAATGCGACAAGACAACGGACCCGCTGTGCCAAATCGAAGACACCGACCCGGGCGATCCCGGTGACCCCGATAACGGTGGCCGCGGGGGCGGCGCCTGTACGTGGGATGGGAAATCAATTCCATGCTCTGATCAGGATTACGGCTACTACGTCGGCAACGGCTGCTACTGGAAGGCCCTCGTCCCGCAGCCGAAGGACGCCGAGCCGCCGCCAGGCAAGGACCCGGCCAAGGGCACCTGGGGCGTGCGGTCCTGCTACACCGCGCCGGGCTCTGGCGAGGTGACCCAGGTCTACGAGTGGATGGACGACGGCGCGATAGCCCCACCCCGGAGGAACTGGCGCAGCGAGCGCTCGCGAAGCTGCGGTTGCGTGGCGCGCAGATTGGGGTCGCGCCTAACCCCAGCGGCAAGGGTGCGGTGGGTCTGCCGGTGTGGCTGTGGACCGACGTTACGCCCGGTACGTGGGGGCCCCAGCGGGCTAGCGAGTCTGCCGGCGCCATCACGGTGTCGATCGAGGCGAAGGCCCGCATGATCGT
Organism: Phytohabitans kaempferiae; assembly: GCF_042433955.1. NCBI lineage: Bacteria > Bacillati > Actinomycetota > Actinomycetes > Micromonosporales > Micromonosporaceae > Phytohabitans > Phytohabitans kaempferiae. The sequence goes on from NZ_JBHLUH010000092.1 coordinate 5,781, forward strand.
CTGGCAGATGGGCGACGGGAACTCGGTGACCTGTACCAACCCGGGCCAGCCGTACAAGGCGGTGTACGGCCTTGCTGAGTCCACTGCGTGCGGCTACAAGTACCCGCGGCCCAGTATCACCGCAGCCAACCCGAACGGCCGGTACACCGTCACTGCGACGACGCATTGGCGGGTCACGTGGACGGGCGGCGGGCAGAGCGGTGTGCTGACCCCGACCAGCCAATCGCAGACGTCTGTCCAAATTGGTGAGATCCAGGTGGTGAAGCGATGACGTCGCCGGTGGTCAGCAGGCCCGTCCTGCGGCCCAGCCCGAGCCCGCCCGCCCCGGCCCCCGCGTTGATCGGTCGGCTACCGCGACGCCGCCGTTGGGGCATGGTCGCCGTCGGTGTGCTCTTGGTCGTCGTGGGCGCGGTCCTGGCGTATCTGCTGGTCGCTACCGCCGGGATCACCCGCCCGTACTGGGATATCCACAACTTCAGCAACGAGCCGTCGCCATGGGACTACGGCGACTGGCATCACGCCGTCATGGGAGTTCAGCTCGGCACCGACCGAGGCCCCGCAACGGTGAGGTGGACCAGCACGTTTCATCCACATGGCGTCGAGGTGTTTTTACGAGCCGATCGAAGATCATCTCGTCCTTGGCGAAGCCGGCCCGGAACGTGTCGGTCCGGACGCTGAGGGCACAAGCCGCTGGGCCCCGTACCTCGCAACGCCGATCCACGACACCGCCTGTCACTGGGAACGGCTCGAGATCGGACCGAGCCGGCTGGCGGACGGCAGCATCGCCAGGTCGGCGTACGCCGTCGAGCTGCCCGTCGCACTGCGCCTGAACTTCACCGCCGGAGCGGTGTGGTTCGTCGCCGGCATCCCCCAATGGCCAGACATGGCAGGCGTCCTCATCCCCGGCAACGAGATCATCGTCGTCTTCTCCCACGAAGGGATGCGCGCGATCGGCTTCTCTGACCCCCACGTTCCTTCAAGCACCCTGATAAACCTGGCCCGGTCAACACCGCCCGGATCGCGGCAGATCTGTGCATCTGGTCCTGTGGTTAGGGACATTGGATAGCGACACCCGCCACTTCACGACGCGTGGCGGAGCCAGTCGATGCGGTTTGTGCCCGGTTGTGATCCATCGTGCCGCAGCCACTGATCTGGAGCCGACGTCAACGTTGGGTCACGCTCCTAACTGTCGCGGTGCAGATCCCGGGCTGGACAGCCGTGGCCGGCGCCTACTTGTTGGCCGTGCCGTTGTTCGGAGTCGTCTCACCGATCACCTGGGCAACGACATGGACCGCCTGGCTGTACGTGATCGGAACGCCGTGCCTGGCCGCGGCTGCCTTGGCGATCACCCGACACTGGGCGCTGACCGCGCTCATGGCCTTCATAGCCGTACTCGCCTGCGCCGGCCTGCGGACCGTCGGCACGATCGAGTCGAACCCGAGCGACCAGTTCCACCGCTACCGCAGCGACCTAGCCGCGCTGGCCGCCGCCCACCACTGCGAAGTCGCGGCCGAGACAGTTCAGATGCCTCGACAGATGCGGTGGCTGTCCATCGATGGAAAGGCCCACCCGCGGCACTCGTTCGTCGACGGCGACCCCCACGGCGGGCAATGCGTGCTCTACCTGCCCGTCTGGCAGGACTGGCGTGCCGAGACCGCAGTCGGCTTCGGCTACTTTCCGAAAGCCCCGTCCCCTCGCACGTTCATCGCCACCGCCGCCGGCGACATGGGCGCCCCCGCCTATGAACTCGGCGACGGCTGGTGGTGGATCGAATGACCCGCCCCGACCAAGCAGCGACGACCGATCAGCGGCATGAGCGGACGTCCTTGGGAGTCGATCTCTGTGATTGCAGTGTGCCGAACCGGACGTCGTCGTGCGACCATCCCCCGGTGACGGTCCTTCTCGAGCACCGTGGTCGGCGGTTCAAAGTCATGGCCTACCACGATGCGATACGGCACGACGGTCCGGCGCTCGAACTGGCCGAGCAGGTTGACGGTGAGTTGGGTCCGGCTCTCGTCACGGTCCTGTTTGCCGAGGACCGCGCTGATGAGGCCGAAGTGCTGCTCGCCGACTGCAGCCTGCCGCTGCAGGTACTGACGGCATTCGTAGAGGAAGTCGTACAGGAGAAACGTCGGATACGTGAGACAAGCCTGTACCAGGTCGAAAGCGGCGACGCCAGCTAGACGCTGAACGAATGGCAGCAGCATCCAGCCCACATCAAGATCGGACGCACTGTCATCGGCAGATCCGGAAAAGTGGAGCCATCAGGCCTGTCCGGACACCACTGACCCAGTGAGAATCGCCAGGCTACCTGAGACGCTTTTCCTTGCGAAGGCGATCGGCGGCCGATCTCGCGGTCGATCCGGCGGGCGTTGTCCCGCCGGCGGGCCAACGCCCCGCGCTCTCGGACCCGGCCGGGCGGCGTTGCCGCTGGCCACGGCGTGTGCCAGCATGGACGCCGTGCGTGAGGTCGGGACGGATTGGGCCACCTGCCCGGGCTGCGGCCTCCAGCTGCCGAGCGTCAACTGGGCGTCCGACGGGCGGCTGCAGAACTCGCCGGAGTGCTGGCAGCTCTACACCGAGCTCGTCGGCGCCACGATGAGCCAGGCCGGCCGGGCCGCCGCGGTGCAGCAGCTGAGCATCGACGCCTACGGCGCCCAGCATGCCGGGCCGGGCGTCGCCCCGATCACCACGGTGTTCTCGCTGCTGGGCCTGTTTCTCGCGATCGAGCGGGGCGTGCCCGGCTACGAGGTCCGCGACGCCCACCAGCGCCTGGCCGCGCTCGACCTGCGCTGGCCAGAGCTGACCCGGCCGGCCCGCACCGGCGAGGTGACCGTCTTCGACGTGGCGCTCGCCGACAACCCCGACGAGCACGTCCGGCTGGCCCACGAGTGGGCGCGGTCGGTGTGGCAAGACTGGGAGTACTGCCATCCGGCGATCGTCGAGCTCACCGAACGGCACCTGCCGGACCTCGCCCGGCGCTGACGGCCGACCGCCGACGGGGCCGCCGCCGAAACCCCCGCCGGCCGCTGCCAGGGACCGCCGTTGAGGGCGCCGCGGGCGCCGCGGGAAGCATTCTCCATAGGCGTACATATCGGACCACAGTCGCCGCGCTGCACGAGAATCCGTCGAAAAGCCTGTCGACTGCCTGATAACCCGCCAACCTCTGTCCGGTCTCAACAATCGTGTCGAATGATCATGGCGCCAAGCTGCCATTCGACATGTAGCTTGAGAAGATTCCGACGCTCCGGACCCCGACTTTCGGCATGCGCATGCGGGGCTGCGCTTCGATGTCCCAAGGATCATGTCACTCCCGCGTGCCCGTGAGCTGCGCTTCGACAGCTACGGCGAGACCGAGTCGTCAAGGATTCTCAGTCATGTTGGCCGATTCGGTCCCCATCCACCGACGGCGACGGACAAAATCGGTTCGGCCGGATGCCATAGCCGGACCCATCTAGAGATTGCGCTTCCGCGTTGCCGTGACCGTGAGTCACGAGATCGGCCCCACCCAGGAGCGAATCGCCTGGACTCCGGTGCACCGGATCGCGGCAGATCCGGATACCGATGGGTGTGTCGGTAGTGCGCGCCGGCTCGGCTACGCTGCCCAGTTGTGGAAGCCCAGTTCGATGTTCATGCCGACCTTGCCCGTGGTGGCGGCAACGTCGCCGGCGGACGGCATTGAATCCGCCTGTTCGCTGTGGAGTGCGCGCGCCCGATCGCGGCCGGCGACGGTTGGGACTACGCCGATTTACGTTAGGCGCAGACGCGGCTGGGCTTCTCGTTGCCGACGTCGATGCGTACGGCGTAGGGGCTCATCGGCAGGTGTTGTGATTTCACCAATGGCTTGGGTCGCCTTCCTGCTCCACATCGAAGTGCCAGTA
>NZ_JBHLUH010000093.1:0-544 GCF_042433955.1 Phytohabitans kaempferiae
CTTCAACGACCCCAACCACAACGGACGCCCAGCAGGCCGACCCCGCCCATACGTCGCGAGCAACGCCTGCGCCTCGATCGGATCACCCAACACCGTCCCCGTGCCGTGACCCTCCACCACATCCACATCAACGCCGTCAACACCCGCATCCCTCAACGCATCCCGGATCACCCGCTGCTGCGACGGACCATTCGGCGCGCTGAAGCCGCTGCTCGCGCCGTCCTGGTTGACCGCGCTGCCGCGCACCACCGCCAGCACCTGGCGGCCGTTGCGCACCGCATCCGACAGCCGCTCCACGACAAGGACGCCGGCGCCTTCGGACCACGCCGTGCCGTCGGCCGCGTCGGCGTACGACTTGCACCGGCCGTCCGGGGCCAGTCCGCGTTGAGCGGAGAACTCCACGAATGCTGCCGGTGTCGACATGACGGTGACGCCGCCGACCAACGCCAGCGAACACTCCCCCCGCCGCAAACTCTGCACCGCCAAATGCAACGCCACCAACGACGACGAACACGCCGTATCCACCGACAACGCCGGGCCCTCC
>NZ_JBHLUH010000094.1:0-62511 GCF_042433955.1 Phytohabitans kaempferiae
CACCCTAACCTGAAGCTACAACTCAAATCGGACCTAAGTCAACAAACTACCGCTAGATTCGCCCCATGCGTGAGCCGCTGACCATCGCCGTCGCCCAGCCACCGACCGTCTCACACGACCTGGCCACCAACGTGGCCACGCACGCCGCCGTGGTCCGGGCCGCGGGCACGCGCGTCGTGGTCTTCCCCGAGCTCTCCCTCACTGGGTACGAGCTGGAAGCCACCACTGTGGACATCACCGACCCGCGGCTCGGGGCGCTCGTCGAGGCGTGCGCGGCGGCGGGCACGCTCGCGCTGGTGGGCGCCCCGGTCGAGGGCGAGCGCGGCCGGCACATCGCGATGCTGGGGGTGGCGGGGAGCGGCGTCACGGTGGCGTACCGCAAAATCAACATCGCCGGCGACGAGCCCGGACATTTCGTGCCCGGCGACAAGCCGGCCGCGATCGACGTCGACGGCTGGCGGCTCGGGCTGGCGATCTGCAAGGACACCGGCGTACCCCAGCACGCGGCCGACACGGCGGCGCTCGGCATCGACGCGTACGTGGCGGGCGTCGCCGAAGACTCGGTCGCCAAGCTGGAGGAGCGCGCCCACCGCACCGCGACCACGCACCGCGTGTGGGTGGCGGTGGCCAGCTTCGCCGGCCCCACGGGCGGCGGCTTCGCCACGACGGCCGGCCATTCCAGCATCCGCACCCCGACCGGCGAGGTGGTCGCCCAGGCCGGCGCCGCGCCGGGCGAGTTGGCCCGCGCCTCGTTTCACGACTGAGCCCGACAGCTCCCTACCGAGCCGCGCGGTGCAGTGACTCGATGATCCCGATCGCCACGAACGCTTCGCGCGGGTCTACCGGCAACGGGCCGGAGCCGCGCAAGGCCGCCGCCAGCCGCGCGTAGAACTCGCGGTAGCCGCCCCGCTCGGTCGGCACCGGCTCGACGTCGGGCTCGCGCCCCAGCTTGCCCCACGCCTCCGCCGGCTCCACGCCGAAGCCCTCGTCGAGCGGCGACATCCCGGATGCGAGCTGCGACTCCTGCGGGTCGAGCCCCCACTTGGTGTACGCCGCGCCGGAGCCCAGCACGCGGAACCTGAACCCCCGCTGCGCCACCATGCTGCTCATCGCGAGGTGCGAGCGTACGCCCGAGGCGTGGCTGAGCGCGATGAAGCTGTCGTCGTCGTTGACCGCGCCGGGGCGGTGCCGGTCGAGCTCGCCGTAGTACGACGTGACCGGCCCGAAGAGGCGTACCGCCTGGTCGATGAGGTGGGCGCCGATGTCGTACGCCACGCCACCGCCGTCGGCGCCGCTCGTCTCCTGCTTCCACGGCGGGCGAGGGCGGGTGCTGTGCCACTCGAAGCGCGACTCGAAGCGCCACACGTCGCCGAGCGCGCCCGCCTCGACCAGCTTGCGCACGGTCAGGAAGTCGCCGTCCCAGCGCCGGTTCTGGAAGACGGTCAGCGGGACACCGCGAAGCTCGGCCAGCTCGATGAGCTGGGCGGCCTCCAGACTCCGTACCGCCAATGGCTTGTCGACGACGGTGGCCAGCCCACGCTCGAGCGTGCGGGTCGCGATGGCCGCGTGCTCGGGAGTGGGCGCGCCGACCACGACGAGGTCGAAGCCGTCGGCGGCGAGCAGATCGTCCACAGTGGGGAAGATGCGCGCGCCGGGGTGGCGCGAGGCCGCCGCGGCCGACCGCTCGGGGTTGGCGGTGACGATGCCGGCCAGCTCGTACGCCGGGTCGGCGCTGATCAGCGGGGCGTGGAAGACGCGGCCCGCCAGCCCGTATCCGATGATGGCCGCGCGGATGGGATCGCTCACCTGGCCAACTCTCTCACGAGCGCGCCCACGCCGCCGGCGGCGCCGCACGCGGACCAGGCGGGCGGAAATCTCCGCGTTCACCCGGAATTGGCGAGGCGGGCGGTGCCCGCCCGTGGCTAGCGTCGTCCCTATGCCGACCCCGAACGATGTACGCCCGTTTCGTGTCAAGGTCCCGGAGTCGGACCTCACCGACCTGCGCCACCGCGTGCTCGCGACACGGTGGCCCGACCGGGAGACGGTCGCGGACCAGTCGCAGGGCGTCCAGCTCCGGAAGATCCAGGACCTCGTCCGCTACTGGGGCACGGACTACGACTGGCGCAGGGTCGAGGCGAGGCTCAACACGCTGCCGCAGTACGTCACCGACATCGACGGCCTCGACATTCACTTCATCCACGTCCGCTCGACGCAACCGGACGCACTGCCGCTGATCATCACGCACGGCTGGCCCGGCTCGATCCTGGAGCTGCTGAAGGTGATCGGCCCGCTCACCAACCCCACCGCGTACGGTGGGCGGGCCGAGGACGCCTTCGACCTGGTCATCCCCTCGATGCCCGGCTACGGCTTCTCAGAGCGGCCGCGCAGCCCGGGCTGGGATCCCGACCGCATCGGGCGGGCCTGGCACGAGCTGATGGGACGGTTGGGCTACGACCGGTACGTCTCACAGGGCGGCGACTGGGGCGCGGTCGTGGCGGACGCGATGGGCCGCCAGGCACCGCCAGGGCTGCTCGGCATCCACGTCAACATGCCGCCGACCGTGCCGGGCGACCTGGCGAAGGCGATCGACAGCGGTGAACCGCCGCCGTCCGGACTCGCCGACGACGAGCGGGCCGCGTTCGAGGCGCTGAGCACCTTCTTCGCACAGAACGGGGCGTACGGCGTCATGATGATGACCCGCCCGCAGACCGTGGGGTACGGGCTGACCGACTCGCCCGCCGGCCTGGCCGCCTGGATGTACGACAAGTTCGCGCAGTGGACGTACAGCGGCGGGGAGCCCGAGCGCTCGCTCACCAGAGACGAGATGCTCGACGACATCTCGCTCTACTGGCTCACCAACAGTGCCGTCTCCTCCGCGCAGCTCTACTGGGAGAACAACAACAACAATTTCAGCGCGGCGGCCCAGCACACCGACGACGTCTCGGTCCCGGTGGCGGTGACGGTGTTCCCCGGCGAGATCTACCGCGCGCCGCGTAGCTGGACCGAGAAGGCGTACCGCGACCTCATCTACTTCAACCAGGTCGACCGGGGCGGCCACTTCGCCGCCTGGGAGGAGCCGGAGCTCTTCACCGAGGAGCTGCGGGCGGCCTTCCGCCCACTGCGCTGAGCCCGGCGGGCGGCCGCGGGGTGCCAGGCCCCACGGCCGCCCGGGACGAGACTGTACCTAGCGGTTGCGGATGCGGTCGCGGATCCACGAGCCGGCCGGCTTGAGGCGGCTCGTGCCGGCGTACGGGCCGTTGGGGCAGGTGCCGGTCGTGAAGACCGCGCCGCTGCGGAAGTCGTCGGAGAGGTTCCAGTTGACCCAGCTGATCTGCTTCGTGGCCATGAGGTTCAGGTACTGCTGGGCGCGGTTGAAGTCGTTCGCGCCGTCACCGCTGGAGGTCTGCGTGCCGAACTCGGTCACGAACATCGGGATCCGGTCCGCCGCGCGGGACAGTGTGTCCAGGTAGGACTGTCCGTGCGAGGCCGCGTAGAAGTGGAACGTGTACATGATGTTGGAGGCGTTGACCTGGTTGTTGACCACCTCGGCCTCGCTGGCGCCCTCGGAGACGCCGAGTGACGACCAGGCGCGCGTGCCCACCAGCACGACGCCGTCCGGGTCCTGGGCGCGGATCACCGGGATGATCTGCTCGGCGTAGGACTTGATGCTCGCCCAGCTCACGCCGTTCGGCTCGTTGGCGACCTCGTACAGGAGGTTGGGCTTGCCGGCGTGCCGCTGGGCGATCTCGGTGAAGAACGTGCGGGCGCGCGACAGGTTGTAGTTGGGGTCACCGGGCGTGAGCATGTGCCAGTCCACGATCACGTACATGCCCCGCGCGCTGACCTGCTCGATGTAGCTGTGCACGCGGTCGGTGAAGAGCCGAGGGTTGGTCTCGTAGCCGTCCTCCTGGATGTACATGGAGATGCGCACGACGTCGGCCCGCCAGTCGGTGGCCAACGCGTCGAAGGTCGCGTTGCTGTAGCAGCTGGAGAACCACTGGATGCCGTGCGTGCTCATGCCGCGCAGCTGGATCGGCTGCCCGTTCCGGTTGCAGAGCTTGGTGCCGCACACGCGCAGCTGCCCGTTGTTGGCGACCGGCGTGCCGGTGGTGGGCGGCGGCGAGGTGGGGGGCGGGGACGACGGCGGCGGGGACGATGGCGGCGGGGACGATGGCGGCGGGGACGAGGAGGGCGGAGCCGTGGTCGGCACCGGGCCACCACCGCACGGCGCGCCGTTGACCGTGCATCCGGCCGGTACGCCCGGACCGCTGCCGATGAAGCCGAACGTCGTGCTGGCGCCGGCGGCGAGCGTCCCGTTGTACTCGCGGTTGCGGAACGTGTGCCGGTTGCCCGAACTGGTCAGCAGCGCGTCCCAGTAGCTGCCGACCCGCGAGCCCGACGGCAGGTCGAAGGCGACGGTCCATCCGGTGAGCGAGCTGCCCGTGCCGTTCGTGATGGTCATCTTGGCTTCGTAGCCGGAGCCCCAGTCCTGCACCTTGGTGAACGTCGCCGTCACCGAGGCGGCCTGTGCGGGGCCGGCCACCACGATCCCGGCGGTGCCCACGCCCAGCGCCAGGAGCGCGGCCAACAGGATGCGCACCTTCGCCATAGTCTCCTCCATCGATCCGAGAGTGTCGATGGAAAAGGTAAGTAAAGTTGACTAACAGTGTCAAGGGGAGGCGAGCCCGGCGGGAGGTGGCGGACTCCCGGGCATCAGGGCGAATAGCGCCAGATGAGCAGCAGGTACGCCCCGTACCAAGCGGAGAAGAGCGCCAGCACGCCGATGATCAGCGCGGCGTTGCGCACGCGTATCTTCGCCATGCCCGCGGCGATCGGCAACAGCAGCGTGAACGCGGGCACCAGCAGCCGTGCCTTGGAGTGGAAGTAGCCCGCGGTGGCCACGATGGTGGCGAACAGCACCGCGCCGTAGACGAAAAGCGGCCACGGCCACCGCTCCACCGCCAGCAGCACCACCAGCAGGAGGGCGGCCAGCAGCGCGAACGCGCACACGTAGAAGGCGATGTCGGAGCGGCGGGTCAGGTACTGCCAGAGCGCCTCGACCGTGTATCCACCACCGTCGAACTTGGACCCCCACTCGTTGGCCTGCACCCAGAAGTATCCGTCCCAGCGGTCCATCCGCAGGCCGACCCAGCCGACGTAGCCGAGGAAGCCGACCGGGGCGAGCGCGCCGCACAGCCACGGCCGCCAGCCGTCCCGCCCCCGGACCACCGCCACCGCGGCGGCGAGTCCCACCGCGGCGACCAGCGCGGATGCCGACGGGCGGGTGAGGCCCGCGACCAGGGTGAGCCCGCCGGCGATCACCCATCGGCCGCTGACCAGCGCGTACAGCGCCCACGCCGCGAACGCGGTGAACAGGCTCTCGGTGTAGCCGCTCACCTGGATGACCGCGTGCGGCAGCACCGCCCAGAGAGCGACCAGCAGGATGCCGGTGCGCCGGTCGCGCAGGTGCGCGCCGAGCAGGTAGAGGCCCCACGCGGCGGCCAGCGCCGCGCCCCACGCGATGAGCACTCCCGCCGTCCACGATGGACCGGGCGTGATCGGTGCCAGCACCGCGATCATCGCCGGGAAGAGCGGAAACATCGCGTACGCCTTGGGCGCGTGCGGGCCGTACCCGTCGTTGGCGATCCGCGAGTACCAGTGCGAGTCGTAGCGGTTGCCCAGCAGGCTGGGTACATCCCAGCCGCCCACCTGGTGCGAGATCACCGCCAGCACCACCACGCCGGCCAGGTGCAGCCCCACGAACACGCCCAACGCCGGCAGTGCCCGCAGCACAGGCTCCGGCATCCGCACGACCGCCACCGCTCCCCCTATGAACGACCGCTTCGCCACCAAGACGCGCGAACGAGGAGCAGCGTTGCACAAATCAGTCGGCCGCGATGCCCCTGATTCCGGCACCTCTTCCCAAACGGTCTTTTTCGCGGCCACTCAGCCTGCGTACCACCGCTTTCAGATCATTTCCCCGCTCTGAGAAATCGGCTGCGCGGAGGCGGGCGCACCGCTACGGTGGCGCGGATGTTGGTCAGACGCGAGACCCCCGCCGACACCGCCGCGGTCCGGGCCGTCCACAGCGCGGCCTTCGCGGCACCTGACGATCCCGATGGGGTACCGGTGGAGGCCGGCCTGGTCGACGCCCTGCGCGCCAGCGACGCCTGGCTGCCGGCGCTCTCGCTGGTCTGCGCCGCACCCGACGGGGCGGTGGTGGGGCACGTGGTCTGCACGCGCGCACGGATCGCCGGCGAGCCGGTCGCGCTCGGCCTCGGCCCGCTCGGCGTCGCGCCGGCGTGGCAGCGGCGCGGCGTGGGATCGGCGCTCATGTACGCGGTGCTCGGCGCGGCCGACGCGCTCGACGAGCCGGTCGTGGTGCTGCTCGGGCACACCGACTACTACCCGCGCTTCGGCTTCCGCGCCGCCGCCGAGCTGGGCATCACGCCGCCGGTGGCCGAGTGGGGCGCGCACTTCCAGGCGCGGCCGCTGACCGCGCACCGGGAGTCGCTGCGCGGCCCGTTCACCTACGCCGCGCCCTTCGACGACCTGTGAGGCATGGATCGCGCCATCGCGGGTAGCCGATGGGCATGACGATGACACAGGAGACCGGCCAGATCACCGGTACGAAGGACAAGGACTACAACATCATCTGGTTTACCGAGGCGTGCCTGAAAAACGCGCTGCGCCTGGAGACCTACATCCAGGATGCCGAGCGCGCGGGTGACCAGGAGCTCGCCGACTTCTTCCGGCGCGCGCAGAGCGAGAGCCGCAAGGGCGCCGAGCAGGGCAAGCAGATGCTCAGCTCGCGGCTGCGCTGACGCCCGTAACGGGCCCGCCAGCCTCAGGGCCTGTTCATCAGGGTCGGTCGAGCCGAGGTCCAGGCGGTGTCCGGTGCCGCCGGACGCCGTCTGGTCCGGGTCCGCCGCGGGCCGGACATGCCCCTTATGACAGCCCTAAGACGCGGGCGGGCCCACGCTCGCCGCGATCGCGGCGACCAGCAGCGCCGAGACCGTGCGGGTCATCGCCCGCCGCGCCCCCTCGCAGTCCAGCCCCAGCCCGTCGCGGAGCATCGACCACGCCGGCCACATGCTCGCGGCGACCAGTGCGTCGACCAGCTCCCCCGCCCCCGGGCCGGCCAGTTGCAGCTCCGGGGCGAAGAGCTGCTCCACCTCCCGGCGTACCCGCCCGATGTGCTTGGCGCGGTTGCGGCGCAGCTGGGGCGAGGTGGGCTCGCGCATCGCCGCGGCCTTGAAGATCGGCGCGAACATCTGCATCAGCTCGGCGCGCTGCCGGCAGTACGCGTCGACCCGCTGCCGCAGCGGCAGGTCGGTCGGCACCTGCCGGTATGCCGCGTCCTGCCGCTCCAGCACCGTCACGCCGCTCGCCTCGAACAGCGTCTCCATGTCCTTGAAGTTGATCCAGAGCGTGCGCAGCGAGATGCCGGCCCGCTCCGCGATGCGCTCGCCGGTCGGGCGCAGGTCGCCCTCGGAGATCAGCGCGAGGTGAGCCTCCACGATCGCCCGGCGGGTACGCTCCGCCCGCGCGGTCCGGCCGTCCACGCGTCCCGCCGCCTCCGTCCCGGTCATGCGCCGAGTCTAGGTCGTTCCTTGATCAGATGACTCCAGGGAACGCTGGATGCCGTTCATGGCGCGCAGCCAGCGATCGGGGTCGGTCGCCCGGCGGCGGTAGTGCTCGGCCACCTCGGCGTGCGGCAGCACCAGGAACCGGTCGCCGGCCAGCGCCTCCTCGACCCGGTCGGCCACCTCCTCGGCACCGATCGCGCCCTCCTCCAGGAGCGCGCCGGCCCGCCCCGCCCGGTCGAGCATCGGCGTACGGACGCCCTGCGGGCAGAGCGCCTGCACGGTGATGCCCCGGTGGTGGTACGTGGCGCGCAGCCACTCCGCGTAGCCGATCGCCGCGTGCTTGGTGACCGCGTACGGCGCACCGCCGAGCATGGTCAGCAGACCGGCCGCCGAGGCGGTGACCAGCAGCCGCCCCCGCCCGGCCGCCAGCCATCGGGGCAGCAGGGCCCGGGCGGCGTACACGTGGGCCATCACGTTGACCCGCCACGACAGCTCCCACGCGGCGTCAGGATCGCCGGTCGCCTCGTCGGCGGCGACGCCCGCGTTGGCGCAGAAGAGGTCGATCCCGCCGTAGCGCTCCCAGACGGTCGCCACGAGCTGGCCCACCGCTGCCGGGTCGCCCGCGTCGCCGGAGAGCGCGACGCCGCCCACACGCTCCGCGACGCCCCGGGCGGCATCCGTGTCGAGGTCGTTGACCACCACCACCGCGCCCCGCTCGGCGAAGCGCCGGGCCAGTGCCGCGCCGATGCCCGAGCCGCCGCCGGTCACGACCGTGACCGCGCCCGCCAGCCGCAGTGCCGCCGCGCCGGCTCCATCCACTGTGTACCCCTCCCGGGTAGGCGGTGCCCGCACGGCGGGAGCCGGCCGCGCGGGCACCGCTCGCTCACGCCGCGGGTATCCCGTTGGACGGCGGCGCTGGCGGCTGCTCCGCGTACTCCCGCACCGGACCGTCCGCCTCGTCGGTCTCGTAGATGGGGCCGAAGTACTCCTGCGTGCTCCCGGTGACCTTGGTCATCCGCAGCCCACCGTACCCGGAATGGTCGTCGGCGGAGAAGCGCAGCGGCGCGAGACCGGGCCCGCGGAAGCCGCCCTTCTCCACGGCCTCGGTGATGCCCTCGCGGGTCAGGTCCTTGCCGGCGGCCTGGAGCGCCTGCACGAAGAGGTAGCCGACCGCCATGCCGTACACGATGTTGCCGTCGAACGGCGCGGCCGCGTTGTACTGATCGTTGATCCGCTTGAACAGCGCGGTCCACGGGTCGTCCAGGTCGAACTGCGACGGCAGGTAGTTGACCGCGAGCAGCCCTTCGAGCAGCGCCTTGTTCTCGCCGAGGAGGCCGGCGAGCGTGGTGAGGTCGGCGCCCACATTGGACACCACCCACTGTGGACGGAAGCCGAGCCGGGCCGCGGTGCCGATCGCCAGCGCGGTGAACGGCGGCACCGTGGCCAGCACGACCACCTGGCAGCCGCCCGCCTTGAGCGCGCCCACCTGCGGGCCGACGTTGGGGTTGCTGGTGACGTACTTCTCCTTCACGCCCACGCCGTTCGCGCCGAGGACGTTCTCCACGCCGAGCAGGCTGTCCCGCCCGAAGTCGTCGTCCTGGCCGAGGAAGCAGACCTTCTGCCCAGCGAAGTTCTGCTCGATGTACGTGGCCAGGATCTTGCCCTCGACCGTGTAGTCCGGGTTGAAGCCGAACGTCCCCGGGTACTTGTCCGGCTGGTCCCAGCTGCGGCTGCCGGAGGCGACGAAGAGGTCGGGCACGCGGTTGCTGGCGAGGAAGTCGAGCACGCCGGTGTGCGTACCGGTGCCGAGACCGTTGAGGATCGCGAAGACTTTGTCCTGGAGCACGAGCTGGCGCACCACCTGCTGCGTGTTGGCCGGGTTGTACGCGTCGTCCATGATCTTGTACGTGATCTTCCGGCCGTGCACGCCGCCGTTGGCGTTGACGTGGTCGAAGTACGCCTTCGTGGCCGGCGCGATCTTCGAGTAGCCGGCCGAGGCCTGGCCGGTGAGGGGCATGTGCGTGCCGACCACGACCTCGGTGTCGGTCACGCCGGGGACGGCCGCGCTGCCGCCACCTCCGTCGTCACCGCCGCACGCCGCGGCGGCCAGCACCAGCGCGACCGACGCGCCGGCGGCCAGAAACTGCTTGAGCTGCATGGATACCCACCTCTCTGTGGTCACACGGCGTGGTCCGCCGGCGGCTGGGTCACCGGCCGGCGCTGCTCCGGGGGTCGGTCGGCCGGACCGGCGCCCCGCCGGCCCCCGCCCCACCTCCCGGCGCGGATCCGCCCGCCCGCGCGGGCCAGCAGGCCCTGGACGCCGCCGGGCGCGAGGAGCATGACGGCGACCAGCGTGCTGCCGAAGATCGCCAGTGGAAGGTTGCCGTCGAGCCGCTGGGCGGCGGCCGGCGAGAGCGAGAGCGCCTCGGTCAGCGAGTGGGTCGCCTCGGGGAGCAGCACCAGCAGCACCGCACCCCACACCGCGCCGGCGAGGCGCCCCAGGCCGCCGATGACGACGGCCATCACGAGGAACAGCGACAGCGTCAGCGAGAACGCGCCGGGCGAGACGCTCTGCGCGAGCACGGCCAGCAGCCCTCCCCCGAGCCCCGCGCACGCCGCGCTCACCACGAACGCGAGCACCTGGGTACGCGCCACGTTGATGCCGGCGAGGCGGGCGGCCACCTCGTCGTCGCGGACCGCCCGGAACTGCCGCCCGTACCGGCTGCGCACCAGGTTGGCGAGCAGGAACATGGTGAGCAGCGCACCGGTGAGCGCGAGCCAGGCCTGCCACCGCTCGTACGGGAACGTGGCGCCGAGCGCGAGCGGCGGTGGCTCGACGAAGATGGAGAGCCCTTGGTCGCCGTTGAAGACGCCGTCGAACGCGGTGGTGATCGCCGGCACGATGACCGCGACGGCGAGCGTGACACCGGCAAGGTACGGCCCTCGCAGCCGTGCCGCCGCGAGCCCCACCACCAGCCCGGCGACGAGCGCGGTGGCCACGCCGATCGCGAGCGACACCGGCAGGACCCAGCCCTCACTGATTTCCCGGTCACGAAACGCGTTCTGCGCCAGCGCGACCGGGTAGGCGCCGGTGGCCATCAGCGCGCCGTGCCCGAGTGAGAGCTGCCCGCTCAGTCCGGTGAGGACGGTCAGCCCGGCGGTCGCGCAGAGGTACGCGGCCACGGTGGCGAGCTGGTAGTTGCGGAACGGCGCGAGCCCGTACGTGAGGGCGAGCAGCGCGGCCGCCGCCACCGCTGTCAGCGCGAGGTGGCGCACCACTGTGGACTGCCGGAGCGCGTTCACACGCGCCTCGCCGCGACGCCGGAGAAGAGGCCGGAGGGGCGCACCAGCAGCACCGCGAGCAGCAGGGCCAGCACCGCGAGCGGGGTCATCTCCGCGCCCGCGTACCCGCTGACATAGGAGAGGACGAGCCCGACGGTGAGACCGCCGGCGACGGCGCCCAGCGGGCTGTCCAGCCCGCCCACCACCGCGCCGGTGAAGGCGGTGACGAAGACCAGGTCCATCGAGGTGGGATGGAGGCCGAGTCCGGTCGGTACGACCAGCATCGCGGCGAGCGCGCCGACCGCCGAGGCGAGCGCCCAGGCCAGCGTCCGCATGCCGGCCACGTTGACGCCGAGCAGGCGGGAGACCTCCGGGGCGAACGCCGCGGCCCGCAGCCGCAGCCCGACCGGCGTACGCGTGAACAGCAGCGCCAGCCCGACCATCAGCACCACCACGGCCCCGAAGACGAAGAGGTCGTACCGGGAGAGGAAGGCGAGCCCGCCGACCGTGAACGCGGTGCGGCTGAAGGGCGCCTCGGCGGGCCGGTACTCGTTGCCGTACGCCATGCCCAGCCCGGCCTGGATGACCAGCACGAGTCCCAACGCGACGATGACCGCGTTGAGCGGCGAGGCGTGGCCGACGAAGCGCATCACGCCCCGCTCCACCAGCACGCCGAGCGCCAGTCCACTGAGGAGCGCGGCGGCGAAGCCCAGCCAGTACGAGCCGGTGGCGGCGGTGACGCTGTAGGCGGCGTAGACGGTGGCCACCGCCATCGCGCCCTGCGCGAAGTTGACGATCCGGGCGCCCCGCCAGATGAGCACCAGCGCCAGCGCGAACGCGGCGTAGACCGCGCCGCGGGACAGCCCGTCGAACGTGAGGAACACGAACCGGTCCACCGGCCCCCTCCCTTCAGAAGCCCAGGTATGCGTGGCGCAGCGCGGTGTCGTCGCGCAGCCGCGCCGCCGGGGCGGTCACGGCGATCCGGCCGAGCGACATGACCACGCCGTCGTCGGCCACGGAGAGGGCGCCCCGCACGTTCTGCTCGACCAGTAGCACGGTGAGCCCGCCGGTGTCGCGCAGCCGCCGCAGCAGCGCCATGATCTGGGCGGTGACGCGGGGCGCCAGCCCCAGCGACGGCTCGTCGAGCAGCAGCAGCCGCGGCCGCCCGACCAGTGCACGGGCGAGCGCGAGCATCTGCCGCTCGCCGCCGGAGAGCTGGTGTCCACTGTGTCCGCGCCGGCGGGCGAGGGCCGGAAGCAGCTCGTATGCCTCGGCCATGTCACGCCGGAGGCCGGCGGCGTCACCGCGCCACAGGCCGCCGAGGCGCAAGTTTTCCTCGACGGTCAGCTCGGCCACGACCCCCCGGCCCTGCGGCACGTGCGCGAGCCCGCGCCGCACGAGGTGCTCCACTTTGGATCCGCGCAGGTCGGTGCCGTCGAAGACGATCCGGCCCGCGGTGGGCTTCAGGAGCCCCGAGAGGGTACGCAACAGCGTGGTCTTGCCGGCCCCGTTGGCGCCCAGCACGGCGGTGATCGCACCGCGCGGGACGGTCAGGTCGACCTCGCGCAGCACCGGCGCGGCTCCGTAGCCGGCGACCAGGCCGCGAACCTCCAGGATGGACTCGGTCATGCCGGTGCCTCCGCGTCCACTGTGCTCGCATCGGCGCCCAGGTATGCCTCCGCGACGGCGGGGTTGTCGCGCACCTCGTCGGGCGTGCCGGCGGCGACCACGCGGCCGAAGTCGAGCACCACGATCTCGTCGCAGACCGCCATCACCAAATCCATGTGGTGCTCGACCAACACGACCGCGCAGTCGCCACCGCCCCGCTCGGGCAGCGACCGGATCAGCTGGCCCAACTCCTCGACCTCCTCGGCGCCGAGGCCGCCGGCCGGCTCGTCGAGCAGGAGCAGGCGGGGCCGGGCGGCGAGCGCGCGGGCGAGGGCGACCCGCTTGCGCACCGCGTACGGCAAAGTGGCCGGCGCGGCGCCCGCGTATCCCTCCGCGCCCACCTCGGCCAGGCACTCCATCGCCAGCGCGCGCAGGCGGCGCTCGTCGCGGTCGCTCCACGGCAGCCCGAGGAGTGCCGGCACGAAGCCGGCGCGGGCCGTGTGGCTCGCCCCCACCATCACGTTTTCCAGCACGGTCAGGCCGTCGAAGAGCCCGACCCCCTGGAGCGTGCGGGCGATGCCGTGCGCGGTGAGCCGGTGGGGCCGGAGGCGCAGCGGCGCGCCGTCGAGCGTCATCGAGCCGGCGGACGGCGCGACGAAGCCACACACGACATTGAAAAGCGTGGTCTTGCCGGCGCCGTTGGGCCCGATCACACCGACGATGTGGCCGGGCGGCACGCGCATCGACACGTCGTCGAGCGCGACCAGTCCGCCGAACCGTGCGGTGATGCCGTGCAACGCCAGGCCCATGCTCACCTCACCGGGTGATTACACCAGGAGTGTAGGTTGTTGGATCGAGCGGTCCAATCCCCTGTTACGTGCTCGTTACGCGGTTGCCCTTTGGAGTCAGACGGCGGGCAGGTCGACGAGATCGCCGAGGGCTTTGCGGTGCCGGTCGGCCGTGCCGAAGGCGATCGCCGACGCCTTGGCCCGCTTGAGGTACAGGTGCGCCGGATACTCCCAGGTGAAGCCGATCCCGCCGTGCAACTGGACGCACTCCTCGGCCGCGGTCACCGCGACCGGGCCGCAGTGCGCCTGCGCCAGCGCGGCCGCGATCTCCGCCTCCGCGCCCGGTGCGGCCGCGCATGCCGCCGCGTAGCGGGCCACCGCCCGCGCCTGCGTGACGTCGACCCACAGGTCGGCCAGCCGGTGCTTGACCGCCTGGAACGAGCCGACCGGGCGGCCGAACTGGCGGCGCTCCTTCACGTACGCCACCGTCCGCTCCAGGCACCACGACGCGACGCCGAGCTGCTCGGCGGCGAGCAGGGCGGCACCGACGGTGAGCGCGGCGCGGACGGCGGCGCGCCCGGCGTCTCCGTCCGCGATCCGCTCCCCCGGCGCGCCGTCGAGCGTGAGGTCGCAGAGCTGCCGGGTCGCGTCGAGGGAGACGACCGGAGTGCGGACCACGCCCGGACCCTCGGCGTCCACCGCCCAGAGGCCATCCGCCGCCGGCGCCAGCAGCACGTCCGCCGGGAGTGCGTCCGCCACGCTCGTGATCGTGCCGGCGACCCTCCCCGCCGTCGCGGTGGCGGTCGCCGGCGGGCTCTCGTGGGGCGACCGGGAGAACGGCACCGCGAGCGCCGCGATCATGTGGTCGCCGGCCAGGCGGCGCAGCAGGTCGGAGGCGTCGCAGGCGAGCAGGGCGGTGGTGGCGACGACGGCGCTGCCCAGGTACGGCACCGGCGCCACCGCGCGCCCCAGCTCCTCCAGCACGAGCGAGGTGACCCGGTGCCCCGCCCCGGCGCCGCCGAGCGCCTCGGGCACGAGCAGCCCGGCGAGCCCCATCTCGCCCGCGAGCACGCGCCACAGCTTCGCGTCGTACGGCTCACCGCCGTCGATCCGGGCCAGCGTGTCGGTGAAACGGTCCTCTGTGGAGAGCAGCGCGCGGAGGCTGGCCCGCAGGTCCTCCTCGGTGTCGTCGTAGCGCAGGTCGGGAACCGTGGACGCGCTCATCGGGGCAGGTCCTTCCACGCGATGCCGGTGTCGGTGCGCGGCTCGGCCGGCAGCCCCAGCACGCGCTCGGCGATGATGCCGCGCAGGATCTCCGAGGTGCCGCCTTCGATCGAGTTGCCCTTGGCCCGCAGGTATCGGTGTGTCGCCACGCGGTCCAGGACGTCGGTGCGGTCCGGGCGGCGCAGGCTCCAGTCGTCGTGCCGCAGCCCCTCCTGGCCGAGCAGCTCCAGCTCCACGCCGGTGATCCGCTGGGCGAGCGTGGCGTGGACGAGCTTGACCGCGGAGCCCTCCGGACCCGGCTCGCCCGCGGCCAGTCGCTGGCGCAGCCGCACGCCGGTCAGCCGCGCCGCCTCGGCCCGCACCCAGAGCCGCATCAGCTCGTCGTGCATCCCCGGCGTACGCAACTCGGGCCGCTCCCGCCAGGTCTGCGCGAGCGGCTGGATCGGGCCGCCCTCGCGGGACACGGGGGTGCCGCCGATCGCGACCCGCTCGTTCATCAACGTGGTGCGGGCGACCGCCCAGCCCTCGCCCGGCTCGCCCAGCCGCAGGTCGTCCGGGAGGCGCACGTCGCTGAGGAAGACCTCGTTGAACTCCGCCTCGCCGGTGGCCTGCCGCAGCGGTCGCACCTCGACACCGGGGGCGGTCATGTCGCAGACGAAGTAGGTCAACCCGCGGTGTTTGGGCGCGTCAGGGTCGCTGCGTGCCAACAGGATGCCCCAGCGCGCCTTGTGGGCGAGCGAGTTCCACACCTTCTGCCCGCTCACGATCCAGGCGTCTCCGTCGCGGACGGCTCGCGTGCCGACCGCGGCCAGGTCGGATCCGGCGCCCGGCTCGCTGAAGAGCTGGCACCACACCTCCTCGCCGGTCCAGAGTGGACGGAGGAAGCGCCGGCGCTGCTCCTCCGTGCCGTGGCGCAGGATGGTCGGCGCGGCCATGCCCAACCCGATGCCGATCCGGCCGGGATCGTTGTCCGGCGCGCCCGCCGCTTCGAGCTCCGCGTCGACCACCGCCTGGAGCGCGCGCGGCGCGCCCAGCCCGCCGAGCCCGACCGGGAAGTGCACCCACGCCAGCCCCGCGTCGAAGCGGGCGCGGAGGAAGGCGAGCGGATCGCCCGTGTCGTGGGCCAGCAACTCCTGGACCAACGCCCGCAGCTCGCCCGCCGCCCATGTTTTTACACTCACAGTGCAAGTATATGGCGACGGGACCCTCCCGGGGAAGCCATCAGTTCCCGGCACGATCAGGACGAGCGCGACATCAAGATTTATCGAAACCTATGCTCGGATCATGGATGGAGCCGACCCGGACCACTGGTCCACCGTCGCCGCGAGCTGGGCTGAGCTGTGGGGCGGGTTCGCCGAGCCCGCCTGGCACGCGATCCTCGATGCGAGCGGCGTGGTGCCCGGCGCGCGCCTGCTCGACGTCGGCTGCGGCGCGGGCGACCTCCTCGCGTACGCCGCCGCCCGCGGGCTGGCGGTGGCCGGCATCGACCCGGCGCCCGGCATGGTCGAGTACGCGCGCGCCCGCCTCCCCGGGGCCGACATCCGGCTGGGCTCCGCCGAGCGGCTGCCCTGGCCTGACGCGACCTTCGACCTGGTCGTGTCGGTGAACGCCCTCCAGTTCGCCGAGGACACGCTGGAGGCACTGGCGGAGTTTGTCCGCGTAACAACCGCAGTGGCCGGCTATGTGGCCATTGCCAATTGGGCGGAAGGCTCCCAAAACGACCTGGACACGATCGAGGCAGCCGTCGCCCACGCGGACGGCGAGGAGCCCATGCCCGACGGCGAGCTGCGCCAGCCGGGCGGCCTGGAGCGCCTGCTCGCCGAGGGCGGCCTCGAACTGGTCACCGCCGGCCTGGTGCGGCTCCCCTGGCACGCGAGCGACGACGACACACTGGCCCGCGGCGTACTCCTGGGCGAAGACCCCGACACGATCGCCGCACGAGCACCGATCGTGCTGGCCGCCGCCCGCCCGTACCGCACGGAGGATGGTCGATACCGCCTGGTGAACGCCTTCCGCTACGCGGTCGGACGCCGCCCGGAGCGCTGACCAGGCCGACCGCCCTCGCCGCGACACGACGCGCCGAGCGGCAACCGAGTTGGCAGTTGCTTCGCGACTCGGCTAAAGTTCTCATCCGTCGCCGGGAAACACCCCGGCTGGCAGTGCGGACGTAGCGCAGTTGGTAGCGCATCACCTTGCCAAGGTGAGGGTCGCGGGTTCGAGTCCCGTCGTCCGCTCGGAGTGAGGCCGCGACAAGACGTCGGGGGTCACCTCGGTGGAGTGGCCGAGAGGCGAGGCAACGGCCTGCAAAGCCGTCTACACGGGTTCAAATCCCGTCTCCACCTCGCACCACATACGGGCGATTGGCGCAGTGGGAGCGCGCTTCCTTGACACGGAAGAGGTCACTGGTTCAAACCCAGTATCGCCCACGCAGGTCAGGGGCCACATTCCATCGAAGAATGTGGCCCCTGTTGCTGTCTGCGCGTCAATCTGCGCGTCTATGCATCTGAAACCGCCGCGTCGCCCGCGAAGATCCGGTCCATGGCGACCGCGCCGTTGAGCAACACCGGGCGCAGTTGGTGGCGGTAGACCGCTTCCGTTACCCGCGTTCCGGCGTGCCCGCACAGCTCCGCGATCTCCTCCAGGGACACCCCGTTGTCAGACAGCAGCGACACGAAGCTGTGTCGCAGCTCCCGAGGTGTCCATGCCTTCGGGTCGAGCCCTGCGGCCTTGACGACTCGCCGGAAACCGCGCCGGACGTTGGCGGCGTCCAACTCGGTGCCGACGCGCGAGGCGAACACTAGCCCGGTGTCCCGCCACGCCTTCCCGGCTCGATCCCGTTCCGCCTCTTGCGCCTTCCGGTGCTCGCGGAGCGCGGCCACGCCACGCAGCGGTAGCGCTAGCGTCCGGCGCGACTTCTTCGTCTTGGTGTCGCCATGCTCGCGCACTGAACGCCATACCTCGATCGAGGGTGGCACGGGCGGATCGTCGCCTGGCCGGCCGTCGAGGTCGACGTGATCCCAGGTGAGAGCGCGAAGCTCCTCAGTGCGCGCGCCCACGACCAGCGAGATCACGATGTAGGCGTAGAGCGGCGTGCCCTCAGCCGCGTTGAGCAGCGCCCGCGCTTGGTCGAACGTAAGGGACTTCGACGGGCGTCCCGCCTGGCCCTTCGGCACGCCGCACAGCGCGGCGACGTTGCGCTTGACCTTGTCTCGCGCCATCGCCCGATCGAGTGCCCGACTCAGGCACTCATGCAGCCGCTGCACGGTGCTAGTGCTCAGCGTCTTGGCCTTCACGGCGAGCCACTTGTCCACATCCTCGGCGCTTAGTTCATGGCGCTTGTTGGGGTCGCGGAGCTTGCGCGCGCCAAGGTCAGGGATGATGTGTCCTCGGCACAGGTATCCGTATTTGGCGATGGTGCTCGTTGATCTGCCTGGCAGACCGTAGGTGAGCCAGTCGTTCACGGCATCGGCCACGGTGTAGTGCTGCGGCGCGATCGTCAGCCCGTCTTCGTGGTCGCGCATGACCTCCTTGAGCTTGGCCCTCGCCTCCGTCTTGGTCTTGCCGCTCCCGCTGCGGTAGATCCGCTTGCCTGCGGGCGTGTAGCCGATCGTGACCTCGGCGATCCAGCGCTGCCGCTTCTCACTCCAGTACAGGGCGCCATCGCCCTTGCTGCGTCGCTTGGTCATCAGGCGGCCTGCCCGATGCTCTCAGTCTCAAGCAGGGCCACGTATTCGGCGATCGCCCCTGCGGGGATGCGTCGCGCGGCGCCTTCCCGGACGGACCGGAGACGCCCGCTGCGCATGAGTTCGTAGATGACGGTGCGGCTCAGGCTGAGGATCGCGGTCGCCTCAGCCACCGTGTAGAGGGCCTTGGTTGGCATCGTGAACGCTTCTCCCGTGTCGGGGGTACCGGATGGTGGGTACCGGCATCGATTCGGCAGGAAGGCGCAGGGCGGCCGACTGAGAGCCACGCTGAGCCAAGATTTGTGGGGGTCCGGTGTGATACCTACCGCCTGAGGCTTACAGGGCTTCTCAGGCGGTTTATGCAGGTCAGGGCGTATCCGGGGACACCCCTGGTCAGGGTGTCCCCGGATCGATCTAGCGTTTGCGCAGCTCAGAGCATGTTCGGGGACTCGGGGGACACCGGGGACACATCTTGCGGGGTGTCCCCGGGCGGTCCGGGTAGCCGGTAGCGTCCGCCCGCGTCGGCGGCGACCTGTCCGTCCCGCAGCATCCGTTGCAAGGTCTTCTTGACCAACTCGGCGTCGATGCCGGTGACCTCGGCGATGACCTTGGGTCGGGTGCCGGGGTTGTCGCGGAGCCAGCGCGCGATCGCGGCGCGGGTTTCGCCCATGGCGTTGTCGCTGGCCGGTCCGTCGAGCATGTACCAGGCACCCGAGGCGGGTTGGAAGCCAAGCGCGTACTCGGCTTCGTCCACGTCCCGCCCGGTCACGTGCAGCACCCCGTCCGCCGATCCGCGCGGGCGCTTGAGCACCAACGTGGCGTCGGCGGCACCGGCGATGCCATTGGTGCCAGACACCTCGGACAGGAAGTCCTCCGACCCCGCCTTGCGCACGTGGTGGACCAACAACACGGCAATGCCGTATTGGTCGGCCACCTTCTTGATCCGGCCCACAGCGTGGTAGTCCGCGTCGTACGCGGACGCGCCCGGCGGCGACTGTCCGCGTAGCTTGGCGAACACGTCGATGATGACCATGCGGGCGTCGCGGTGGGCGTCGAGCCATCCGGCGATCGCTTCGTCCCCGCCCTGCGGCAGCGGCGGGCACCCGGTGGTCAGGGTCAGCGCGGCCGGGGCGGGTTGTCCACCGAGCACGGTGGCGATCCGGGCCTGTAGCCGGCGCGGGGTGTCCTCCAGCGCGAGGTAGAGCACCGGTCCGCCTTCGACCGGGATGGAGTCGAACGCCCGCCCCCCGGCGGCGACCGCCAACCCGAGGGCGAGGGACATCCACGACTTGCCGACCTTCGGCGGCCCACACAGCAGCGACACGCCCTCGCAGATGATGCCGGGGACCGCCCACCGGGGCGGCGGAAAGTCCATCGTCATCAGGTCAGCGGCGGTCCACGCCGTGCGCAGGCGTCCCGGCGCCCGGCGCACCGGGGACAGCGCCCCGGCGTCGTCACCGGGGTGCACGACCCGCAGGTCGGGCCGGTCAGCGGGTAGTGGGGCGGTCATGCGGCCACGCTCCTTGGACGTCGAGCACCGGCGGTCAGGCCGGATCGGATGGTGCGGTCGGTCTCGCGCGGCCGAAGGCCGCTGGAGTAGGCAGCCTGCGTCAGCAGGCCGGTTACGTCCGTGTCGGTCAGGGCACCACCGGCCACGAACTGCCCGAGTAGCACGGCGGACATGTAGAGCACGTGATTGCGCTTGCCTTCCGGCGCACCGGCGATCAGCGCTAGCTGCCGGTCGATCGCGGCCCGCAGGTACGCGGCGGTACGGTCGCTGCCCAGCTCGACCGTGACCGGCTGTTGCGGCGGCAGCGGCGCGGGGGCGAGCAAGGTAACCAGCCAGTCGGGCAGCGGCGCCGGATCGCGGTCCCATTCGACGCGGTACGGCAACCCGTTGACTTCGCTGCCGGCGGCGACGACGTAGCCGCCGTGGGCGCGGGTGTCGATGAGCCACCCAAGCGCCGCTTGGGTGTTGCGCAGCTCCGGCCCGACCTCGGGGTGCCGGTAGTACAGGTGGGTGCCGCCGCCGCCGGTGGTCACGGTGTAGGTGTCCCACATCTGCGCGTACGCGGTCGGGGTGGCGTGCCGGTCGGCGAGCACGGTCAGCACGTCGCCCCCGTCGTTCACGCCCGGCATCTGCCACTCGGCCGGTGTGGTCTTGCCCGGCTTGGGCCGGTCGAGGTCGACAACCGTGAGGCCGGATGGTCCACATGCGACACCGATGTTGAAGGCGCCCGCTGACCAGCACCGGCGGATGCGGTCCGGGTCAACGGTCGCGCGGGTCTCCCACTCGCGGACGGCGGGCAGCTTGTCCCCCGGCCGTATCGGGAAGACGTGCCAACCCCGCGAGGCGGCAGCAAGAGCGATGTCCAGCAAGGCACTCATGCGGCACGCTCCGCGCGGTCGCGGTAGGCGACCGGTCCGACGACAGCGGCCGGTGTGAGCGCCGCTTCGGCGCAGGTCTTGTGACAGGGCTGCCGGTCGAACGGGTCGAGCAACACCGTGGGTTGGTCGCACAGGTGGCACAGCTCCGTCCGGGCGATGACGGTTGCCCGGTGCTCGGTGCGCCAGTCCAGAAGCCGCGCGGCGCCGGTGTAGAGCCAGAACGCGTTACGCAGCAACGGTTGCCGGTCGCGGCGCGCGGCGATGAGCGGACGGGCATCCGCCGGTCCGTCGAGGTCGATCCCGGTCCCGGTGCGGGTCAGGGTCACCCCGGCGTCCTGCGCGCGGGCAAGCAGTTGGATGCCGGTGGGGCGGACAACAGCTCTCATCGGGCGTCCCGGTGGAGCTGACGCAGGTGGTTGGCGATCCGGCGCCCGGCCCGAAGGCGTAGGCCGTCGCCGTGGCAGCGGCGGCACAGCCGGTAGATCTTGCCGATCGGCCCGCGCTTGCGGCCGGTCCCGGCGCAGCGACGGCACGCCGTGAACGGCCAGAGCCAGCACGTGAACGCGTAACCGAGCGTGACAACGATCATGATAAGGAGAAGAACGCCGATCATGGCACCATCGGCGGTAGCGGTAGCGGCGAGGATGGGCACAGCAAGCCTCCAGAGGCCGGTTTCAGGGTGTGCGGGGCCGCTGGCGCTACCCCGCTACCTGCGGGGGTAGCGGCTGGCCAGGGCGGTAGCGGCAGGGGGTAGCGGCGGCGCTACCGGTAGCAGCGCCGCCGCTACCTTTCAGGGGGTGCCGCGTCCCCGGATCGCGGTGTCGATGGCGTCGAGGCGGGCGCCCTTGAGCGTCTCCCCGGCAACCTTCACGTTCACGCTTGGTACACGAAGCGCCCGCAACTGCGCGGAGATCGCGTCCGGGGTGATGTCGGCGTAGTGCTCCGGGAACCGCTCGGCGAGGCGGGCGGCGATGTGCTGCCAGTGCAGGCCACGCTCGCCGGGGTTGAACACGGCACGCACGTCCGCGAGGGCGTCACGTACCTCGCGCTCGATCTGCTCACCGGCGGCGAGGCCGGACAGCGTCCCGGCCGCGATCCGGTGCTTACGCGCGGCGGTGAGGATCTTCTCGGCGTCCTCGTGGTCGGCCAGGTAGGTCCGCACGATCGCGGTGTCGTCGCTGTGTCCGTAGAGGATGCCCACACCCAGGTAGGGCTTGCCGGTGGGCAGCGCGGACGCGTCGTAGCCCTCGGCGTACGCGTCCCCGCCGAGCACGGCGCGGGACACCACGTCGTTGCCGCACTTGAGCGCGAACCTGACGGCGTGGTTGTCGCGGTAGCGGTTGAACAGCCGGGACACGTCCCCGGCGCCGACACCGGACGGCTTCTGCGACGACGAAATGATGATCACACCGGCGGACGGGCCAACGGCCATGATGAACGACAGCAGGGCGGCGATTTCCTTGTTGACGTCCTGGTCATCGGTCTCGAAGTAGTTCTGGAACTCCTCCATGACCAGCACCCACACCCGCAGTTGCGCGTACCGGCGGGACAACTCGCGGGTGATCTTCCCCTCGGGGCACTCGGTCACCGGCAGCTTGGACAGGAAGTCGTTGACCTCCTCGATGTGCCGCTTGACCTCGCGCAACGTCTCCAACAGGTGGGTGATCGGGTCGTTGTCGCGGCTGTTCGGCACGACACCGCACACGTACCGGTGCGCCACGAGCCGGAACTTGTCCCAGTCGGCGGACATCTTCCCGTCGACCACGATCAGCCGCACGTACGGGTCGAGCGCCGCGTACAGCGCGAGCAGGCGGGCCGAGAACGTCTTGCCCTTACGGGGTTGAGCGCCCACAAGGACGCTGATCCACATGAGCAGTAGGCCGACCTTCCGGCCGCGCTCGTCCAGGCCGAACGGGGCCGGGGACCAGATGTCGCGCGGCTTGCCGTCCAGCATCGGCGTCCGTCCGGCGGGCACGGCCAGCGGGTCACGGTCGGCCACGAACAGCAGGTGCCGGCGGTGCGAGGTGGTGTCGCGGGTGATGAACACCTGGTTGATCGACACGTCGAGCCCGGACGCGATCGCGCCCTTTGCCTTGATGGCGTCGTTGAACGTCTTGCCGTACGGCAGATCGATGACCACCTGCGACCCGCTGTCCGTGGCGTCGCGGGACATCTGCGATCCAAACTCGACGGTCTGGTTTGGACGGTCGGGGTTTCCGAGTCCGGCGGCGTAGTAGGCGCGTAGCACGATGTCGGAGTTGATGCGCCGGAACCGTCCCGCCACCGTGGCCGGGGTGATGATCGGCCGATCGGCGGGGCGCCCGATGTGGGCAAGGCCAGCGACGGCCAGCACTACCGCGAGCGCGGTAGCCCACCACGGGGCCATGGCGTACGCGATCGGGACGCCGCAGACCAGCGCGACCGCTTCGCAGAGCAGCACGAAACCGCGCCACGAGCGGGTGGACTTGGTCTCCCGGTGCAGCTTGAGCCACGTCGCCGGGTCGTTGTCCTCGGCGGCCTTCTGCCGCAGCGTGTACTGCTCAGCCACCCACCACCAACGTGCCTGCCGGCCGATCAGCCGGAACACGCCGATGACGGACCAGAACAGCGCCTGTGCGGCGTACCACGGCGAGCGGATCGCGTGGAAGCCGACGCGGTAGCCGGTCACCTTCGCCGCGTACCGCAGGGACGCCTTGACGTTCGCCCACCCCTGCAACCAGGTCGGCACCATCGGCGCCTGACCCTCGCCCTTGCCCGGCCGGGGCAGGTCTACCGGGTTGCCGCCCGGGGTCGGCTCTTCGTCAAGCAGCGTCTCGAAGTGCGTGTCAGTCGCGGCCCGCTGACGGCGGGCGCGGGCGCCGTCGAGGTCCACCACGTCAGCGCCGCTGGTCAGGTCAGCCTCAGCGGCCTGCCAGTCGAACCGGTCGTCAGGGTTCGGGTTGGGGACGGGGTTGGTCGTCACAGGGTCACCTCCTCGAATAGTCCGGCGAAGGTCAGGAAGTCGCCGAGCACGGCGGCGGCGTCCGGGTCGTGCAGGCCGATGTCGTGCAGGTGCGTGAGCACGTCGCCACCGTCGCGACGGTCTACCGCCGACGCGAGGTCGGCGAGGGTGACCGCGAACTCGTCAAGCTCGGTGCTGGTGAGCGCGGCCGTGATGGTCGGTGCGACCATGAAGGTTCCTCCGGAAGCTCTTGCAGGGCGGATGGTGGGGCCGGGGCGCGGCCGGATGCTTGCCGGCGAGGCCGCGCCCCGGGCGTGGTCAGGCGGCGAGACGGAAGTCGGACTTCCTGGCGGGCCGCTGCTTGGTCGTGGGGGGAGGCGTCGGGGTGGCTGGTGTGGTGCGACGGTGCTTGGCCTGGTAGCGGTAGCGACGGGCAAACATGGGTTGGTCCTTCCTTCAGCGGGTCGAGCTACGCGGCGTCGGCCAGGGCGGGCGTTGCGGCAGGTCGGGCCGGGGTTGCTGACGCCACCGTGGCGGCAGACTCGGCGGGGCGGACGGTGGGCAGGTAGCGGCGAGCGGTGGACTCGGACACGCCCGCCTTGGCGGCGATGGCGGCGATGGTGGCGCCGGGCATCTTGGCGGCAGCCTTGGCGACCTTGTCCGCCGATGGCGCCTTCCGTGCCACCTGCGGCCGGGACGCGTTGCCGGTCGACTTCGGGGCCGATGTGACGGGTGCCGGGTCGATCGCCGGGGCGGCGACCGGTGCGACGGCGGGGATCGGGACGGCGGGCGCGTCGGTGGCGACGGCGCGGCGGGTGCCGGTGGCGAGCAGGGCGCCGGTGGCCATGACCATGAGGCCGTCAACGGCGAGCGGGCCGATAGCGACGGTCAGCGGGTCCTCGCTGTAGAACGCGAGTAGGCCGGACAGGTGTCGGTAGGAGACCACGGCGGCGACCACGGCGACCGGGAGCAGGCCGACGTACCGCAGGATCGCCCAGCGGGCGCCGGACGGCCATGGCACGCGGGTCAGGATCTCGACCGCTACGAACAGCGCGAGCGGCCAGAACACCGCGCCGACCACGGCACCGGTCTGCGGCTGCCACCCGTCCGGGGCGCCGGAGGGCGGGACGTAGGAGTGTGCGACGTTGGCCGCGACGGACACGCCGCCACCCAACAGGGCGCCGACGTACGCCCAACCACGGCCAGCGATACGGAGCTTCATCAGGGGATCTCTCCAATCAGGACAGTCAAGGTCAGTGCTTGCAGCCAGAGCAGTGCATGCCGGGGCAGCACACCCCGGCGCGGGTCAGGAAGCGGCTCAGCACGTACAGCGCGAGCGCGGCGCCGATCAGCAGAGGAAGGGCGGCGATCAGGGCTTGCACGGCCAGCCACACCAGGTAGGCCACGCCAGCCAGCACGGCCAGCGACAGCACGCTTACGGCCGTGACCACGGCGGCGCGGCGGCGCCAGCGTCGAGGCAGCGGCGCGGCGATCGTGCGGGCGGTGACGATGCGGGGCGAGTGCACGGTGCCCGGGGTCGGCTGGTGTAGCCGCATCCGCAGCATCACCGCGCCCGGCATGTTCACCACCGGTCGCGGCGCGGTCGCCGCAACCAACCGACCGTTGTCCATCGTGGACCGGAGCACGTTCGCCACGTGCTCAGGGGTGCCGAACACCGTCCGGTCTACGTACCGTGGCGGCGAGGTTGTACGGGTCTGACGGGTCATCGGATGGTCCGTCCCTCCGAGCAGTCCAGGCACTCACCAAGCGAGTGCGGGATGTAGTAGGGCTTGACCTGCGCGCATTCCCGGCAGGTCCGGCGGGCCGCCAGCGCCCGGTCGATCGCCGCGCGCTGACGCGGTGTCGCGGTGCGCTTCGGCCGGGCCAGGTCGAGGCGGTACAGGTAGGCGGTTCGGGTGCCGCCGATGCCGCGCCAGAGGACCTGTGCGGCGACCGGCTGACGGCCGGGACACAGGCCCTTCGCGCGCAGTTGGCGGCGGGTGGCGTAGCCGGCGGGAGCGCCGCGCCACCAGTAGGTGGGGATGCCGTACCGGGCGCCTTCCGGGTCGTGGAACGCGGCGCGGATGCGGGACACGGCTAGCCGCCGGTCACGTCGTACAGGAACGCGAACAGCGCCCGCTGCAACGAGACCAGGTCAGCGCCCGCCTTCACCGGCGGGAAGCCGTGCAGCGCCAGCACGTCGGCCACGTCGATCAGCAGGCCGTAGGTGAACCGGGCGTCATCGTTCGTCTCGGCAAGCGGGTAGGCGGGCGGCAGCGGGGCGGTACGCAGGTCGGCCACGGCGACCACCGGGGCCTACGCGGCGCGGGACGGGTCAGCGGGACGGGCGGACAGGGCGGCAGCCTCGCGCAGCACACGCGACGTGGCGCGACGCAGACGACGCCAGTCCAGGTCAGACGGGTTGCCGTCCGCCGTGACCATGCGGATCTCGGCGTCGAGCAAGTTCAGCTCAGCCTCGATCAGCGGCCACTCAGCCTCGATCGCGGCGAGGTCTTCCACCGTGGGGCCGAAACCGGCCGTAGGCACGTTGAACGTGTCCATCGTTGATCCTCACAGGAAGTCGAAAGGGGTCAGAGCAAGGGGATGTGCAGCGCACGTGACCTGCTCCGCTCGCCCCGCTCGCCCGGGATCTACCGGGGTCGGCCACCAGGTGACTCAAGGCAGGGATGCCGCTCGGCAGGCAGGGATGCTGACGGGCCTCACGCGCGCTTGTTCCTGTCGCTGTGGAGTTGGTCAATGAACGACCGGACCGGCGACCCATGGGCGTACGGCAACGAAGTGCCGCCGTTCCCCGGGCCATCCGACCGGATTTCCCGATCCCGTCTAGGTCCCCCTAGACGCTTAGACCGTAAAGGGGGGTCTAGACGGTTGTCAAGGGGGGGCTAGACGAGCGGCGTATCCTGTTCACATGGACCCACCAACGGGAGACCCGCCGGACGTAGAACCGGCTCTAGGTGCGCTGGCCCGCGCGCTTGATCAGGTCGTAGCCGCCATCAAGGCGCAAGGGGATCCGCAGCGAGCGTTTGAAGGCGCTACGCGGCTGGCAGACGCCATGCGTGAGGCAGCCGAGTCCGCTGCCGACCTACGCGCTCAAACAGCAGTCCGGATCTGGGAGGAAGAGAAGATTTCACTCGCGGGATTGGCCGAGCGCATCGGCGTGTCGAAGGCGCGAGCGGGGCAGCTCGTACAGAGGCGGCGCGCACATGATCAGGGCTCGAAGAAGACGCAGCAAGGGGAGGGGTAGGAATGGCAGAACCGATGACGGTTTGGGTCGAGGTCTGGCCGGTTGCGGCAGACCAGGTTGGGGTGTGGCTGCTCAGTGGTGATGACGCTCTACGTAGCTCGCTGCCGGTCGCCGCAGACAGCGAGCCTCATTTCGAGGTCGAGGCGCTGTTGGCTGCGGCCGATATGCGCAACGACACGGTGCTGTTGCACTCAACGTCTTGGCGACCGGACGGTCCCCGTGTAGTGCTGACGTATGTGGCTGTGGTCCAAGGTGGCAGCCTTGAACGCCTTGTCCGCGACCGGTGGACAACGGCTCTACCTGTCAGCCTTGAGCTTGCCGACGCGGTTGGTCGTCCGCCAGAGCATCGGCCAGATGCGCCGCCTGTGCCTCGCTACGTCGATGTCCTTCTGCATGCCGTGCGGCACCTGCGCTTCCTTCTTGACACCGACGCGAGTAACCGGGCAGCACTTGACGCGAACTGGGCGCGGCACCTGGGTGCGCTGACACCCGCGCTTGCTGGCATGTACGACCCAGCGGCTACGGGGACGCATGCGCAGTAGGTGTCCCCGGTGTCCCCCGAGTCCCCGGATATGCCCTGAGCTGCGCAAACGCTAGATCATCCCGGGGACACCCGCGTTCAAGGTGTCCCCGGACATGCCCTGACCTGTGCAAACACCGGAACGACAAAGCGCTGAAACATAGGAGAGTTGACGTTGCGGGGCCGATCAGCCCAACGTCAACTCTCCTATGTTTCAGCAGGAAGAGGGATGGACCACGTCCCGGCTGAGCGTCAAACTGCGCGTCAATCGGTGCGCACACTGCCGTACGGGTGCGGACACTGACGGACGCTGCGACGCAGGTCGAGGGCACTACGAGTAGAGGTCAATCGACCGTGTCGGATCCTTGACACGGAAGAGGTCACTGGTTCAAACCCAGTATCGCCCACCAGACAGCGACGCAGCTCAGGGCCGGTTTCCTCTGATCGAGGGACCGGCCCACTTTCGTGGGAGAGCCCTCCGGGAAGAAATCTGGGAGACGATCTTGTCGGCCGGTTCACGACGCGCCCTCCCGCAGCAGGCGGTCAAGGACAGCGACCGGTGAGCCAGGGCTGAGGTTGCGCCGCTCCCCCAGCGCCACCGCCCACAGCTCGCTCAGGCCGTCGAGAAGCCGCCCGGTCATCGCCGGTGTGACGTGCGCGTACCGGGCCTGGATCGAAACCTTAGAATGGAACGCGTGTCGACAGCGGACAAGAAGGCCGCGGTCAAGGCGCTTTTCAACGAGCATGTGAACCCACTAATGACCGCCATGAGGTTCGCGCGGACCGGCCGGGCATATCGGCGCTACAACGCTGAGGGTGACGCGGTGGTCGTGGAGTTCCGAACGTCGAGCGTCTCCACGCCTGAAACCTACGTGTTCTTGATCGAGTTGGCTCTGGTGCCGTCGGTCTGGTTGCGATGGATGCGACACGAAGCGATCTGGAAGGCCGAAGGCGAACCGCGTGTGGGAGAGGGCCTTGTGGAGTGTCGGCTGAAACCAGCGGCGGCCGACAAGCCGGTCGACGTCGAAAGAGGCTTGCGGGTACTTGCCCGAGGAACGTTCATTTCGGAGTTGATGCCTGGGCTGCCTCGCTGGAGTGTCGACTCAGGCGAGTCGGTCGCCGCCTGCGGTCGTGAGATCACCGAGCGGCTGCCAGCGGTCGCGACGGCATACATTGAGCTTCTCGATCGGAATGTGTTTCTCCAGCGTCTGCGTGATGGTGAGAAGCTGCCAGGCACTTGCCCGAAGTTGGCTGCCCGGGCGGTGCTGCTGCTGGAAGGCGGCATGACCGACGAACTCGATCAGGTGCTGGACGACATCAACTTTCAGGGGACTGGGAACGACTTCGTGTCCTGGGTGCGCAGCCAGATGCCCCCTCCTCGGGACCAGTGACGGGTCAGAGCCACCTCCGACGAGATGGAAGGCGGTCATGTCGTCGGCTACAGGGGTCGCACTGTGGCTGTTGCGCGGCTGTGGTTACACGGCCGACGGCCTCATGGTCGGGTAGCCCGGAGGAGCTTCACCTCCGGGCTCCCACGGAACGGAGCGTGATCATCCCCGGTCACCCCACTCTTGCCATCTTGATCATCAGTACACGAGCAGCCTCGGCTGGTGCCACTTCGGCCACCACCGCCGGTTCCGCCGGCCGCATGGCAGTGTCGCCGCCTTTGATGCGGAACACTGGCGGGTCTGTCAGCTCCTTGGGCGGGCTGCTGGTGGCCGCATCGACCGGCGTGACCCGTCGTGAACGGCTGAATCTTCCAGGGCTCCTGCACGGCTGGGGTGCGGTGGCGGTTCGCCGTGGTGATGATGTGCGTGTGACGGACGAGGTTCTGGCCGATCAGGTTGGTTACTACCGTCGCCGTGCGAGCGAGTACGACGTGCCGGCGTAGGGGGATGTTGCGGCGGCTCGTGAGCGCATCGCGCGTCTGGTTGGGCAGATGCGTCCGAGGGGCGGGTGCTGGAGATCGCTTGCGGAACTGGCCCTGCTTCTTATGACCTTGTCGGCGTGGCCCGGCGGCGAACTGCCGCAACGGTCACAGATGGTCCCTGAACTGGGAAAACGCGGTTCCTATTCTGCCACGTATGGTCCACTCGAAACGCGTACTCAGACGCGGCCTGCGAAGGCGGTAGATCCGCTGGTCAGGCCGCGTTTTTATGTGGTTCGCACTGTTGGCCTGCCTGCCCGTGGTTGGCCTGCCTGCCCGTGGCATCGGGCCCAAGTCCGGGCAGCGCTGTCGGGTCTGGCGGCGAACTGATCGACCGTGTCCGTCTGTGTGAGCCGCGAGGCTCCTCAAGCCGCTGGTCGACTCACCCCGGATCGTCGTCGGCGACTACACCCGCTACTCCGGTCGGTTGCCGGCGGCCCGGCACCCCGGTCGGCGCTTCCGCGCCCTCGACCTGCCAGGAGGCATCTACCTCAACGGCACCTCCGTCAGACCACCGCAGGCTTAGCCCCATCCTCGTCGGCTAGCTTTTGACAGCGAGCGCAACATACTGAGTATTATACTCAGTATGAGCATCCGACATGCCCTGCTGGCCCTACTCAGCGAGGGGCCAAAGTACGGCCTTCAGTTGCGGCAGGAGTTCGAGTCCAGAACCGGGGAGGTCTGGCCGCTCAACGTCGGGCAGGTCTACACCACTCTCCAACGACTGGAGCGCGACGGCCTGGTCGAGTCGGAGGACAGCGGCGGCGAGGGACCCCAGAACGTATTCACGATCACGCCGACCGGCTCCGACGAGTTGAGGAACTGGCTGCGAATGCCACCGGACGTGGTTCCACCACCACGCGACGAACTCGTCATCAAGGTACTGGTGGCGATGCGGGTGCCGGGTGTGGATCTGCCCGAACTCCTCCAGGTGCACCGACGGCACCTTGTGCAGGTGATGCAGGAGTACACCCGTCTGAAGAGTGAGATCACCGAGGGTGAGGTGGAGGTGTCGATCGTCGTGGATTCGGAGTTGTTCCGGATAGAAGCGATCGTCCGGTGGCTCGACACCACGGACGCCCGGCTCAAGCGCCTGCCAGCCCGCACCGTGGATCGGTCCCCGACGCGCGTCGGCCGCAGGATCGCCGGGGTACGGCGATGAGCGCGGCCGTCGAACTGCGTCAGGTGTCCAGGGTCTACGGTTCGGGTCCCACCGAGGTGCACGCGTTGCGCGAGGTCGACCTGTCGGTTCGCAGCGGCGAACTGGTGGCCGTGATGGGCCCGAGCGGCTCGGGCAAGAGCACGCTGCTCACGATCGCCGGAACGCTGGAGGAACCGACTACCGGTGACGTCGTCATCGCCGGTCAGAAGTTGGCGCGCCTGTCCCGCCACGACCGCGCGCGGCTGCGTCGGCGGTCGATCGGGTATGTCTTCCAGAACTACAACCTCCTCGCCGGGCTGACCGCTGTCGAGAACGTGGCGCTTCCGCTGGAGCTGGACGGCGTGAAGGTCAAGGTCGCCCGGGCGGCCGCGATGGAAGTACTCGCCAAGCTCGACCTGACCGAGCAGGCCACCCGCTACCCGGACGAGTTGTCCGGCGGCGAAAGTCAACGGGTGGCGATCGCGCGGGCGGTCGTCGGCGAACGGCGGTTGCTGTTGGCTGACGAACCCACCGGCGCGCTCGACTCGTTGAGCGGCGAGGTGGTGATGCGCATGCTTCGCCTGGCCAGCCACGACGGCGTGGCCGGCGTGGTGGTGACCCACGACGCTCAGATGGCTTCCTGGGCCGACCGCGTGGTGTTCCTGCGTGACGGCCGAGTGGTCGACCAGACGGTGCCGGGCCCCGGCCTGGACTCCATCCTGACCCCGGGGGCGACCGCATGAGTCGTAACGGCGGCCTGCCGGCCCGGCGCGCGGTGGTCCGTTGGGCGTGGCGGCTGTTCCGCCGCGAGTGGCGCCAGCAGGTCATGGTGCTGACGCTCCTTACCGTCGCCGTCACGGCGGCCATCGTGGGCGTGACGGCCGGCTACCACTCGACGCCGCCGGACACCGCCAGGTTCGGCGACGCCAGCCAATGGTTCAAGTTGTACGCCGACGAGGATCGGCCGCTGGAGCCACGGATCGCGCAGGCGCGCGAGTGGTTTGGCACGATCGATGTGGTCGGGCACCGGTATCTGCCGGTCCCGGCTTCGGCGGAGACTATCGAGCTGCGGGCGCAGGATCCACGCGGTCCGTACAGCGGGCCGATGCTACGGCTGTTGACGGGTCGCTACCCGACCGCGCCCGGCGAGGCGGCTGTCACCGACGAGGTGGCGGCAGACCTGCGAGTACGCGTCGGCGGCGTGCTGACGCTCGACGGGCGCACCTGGACGGTGGTCGGCCTGGTCGAGAATCCCGGGGATCTGCGCGCTGAGTTCGCCCTCATCGCGCCCGCACAACCCGAACCGCCGGAATCGGTCACCGTGCTCACAGCCGCCGAGGCGGCACGGTTCGCGGAGTACCGCGCGCAGCACGGGCAGCCAGTGTACGAGCTGCGCCCTTCATACGAGTGGGTCGAGGCGGCCGCCGTCGTATTCAGCATCATGGCGGTGAGTATGCTGCTCGTCTGCCTCATCGCGGCGGCCGGCTTCGCCGTTATCGCGCACCGCCGACTGCGTCAGCTCGGCCTGCTCGCCGCGGTCGGGGCCACTCAACGACACCTTCGTCTCGTGCTGCTGGCCAACGGTGCCGCGGTCGGGGTCGCGTCGTCGGTCGTCGGCGCGGTCGCGGGTGTCCTGGTGTGGTTCGCCGCGACGCCACGGTTCGAAACGGCGGCGGGGCACCGCATCGACCGGCTGGACCTGCCGTGGTGGCAGATCGCCGTCGCCCTACTGCTGGCTGTCCTGACTGCGACCGCGGCGGCGTGGCGGCCGGCGCGCGCCGCTGGCCGGGTACCGATAACGCTTGCCCTGTCCTCACGCCCGCCACGGCCCAAGCGGGTACGCCGGTCGGCTGCGGCCGCGGCCGTGCTCGTCGTGCTGGGTATCGTGTCGCTGCGGCTCGCGCAACGGAACCACGCGGCAAATGGCGACGTGTTGGAGATCGCCGACGTGGCGCTAATTGTCGGTGGCACGCTGGCGATCGGGCTCGCACTGCTGT
Organism: Phytohabitans kaempferiae; assembly: GCF_042433955.1. Taxonomy (NCBI): domain Bacteria; kingdom Bacillati; phylum Actinomycetota; class Actinomycetes; order Micromonosporales; family Micromonosporaceae; genus Phytohabitans; species Phytohabitans kaempferiae. The sequence goes on from NZ_JBHLUH010000094.1 coordinate 32,354, forward strand.
TCGTCGGCCCGCTGGCGATCCGGGTGCTTGCCGCCATCGGCGCCCGGCTTCCCGTCGCTCCCCGGCTGGCCTTACGTGACCTCGCCCGCCACCAGGCACGGTCGAGCGCCGCGCTAGCCGCGATCAGCCTGGCGCTCGCGATCCCGACCGCGACCGTGGTCACGGCGAGAACCCTCGAGCAGACCGCCACCGAGGGCAACCTTTCCGATCGCCAACTCCTCATCTGGATCGACTCCCCCGGCCTACGCGTTCCCGACCGCACACCGGCCCAACTCGAGGCGATCGAGGCCCGCGTTCGGCAATACACGGCCACGCTTGCCGACCCGACCGTCATCCCGCTCGACATCGCGATAGATCCGGTCGAGACACCGCAGGCGGACGCAGACGGTGTTCGGATCGGGCGGATCCCGGTCGGCGTCGGCCAGCAGAACGACACAGACTCGTACAGCGGTTCGGAGGCGGTACCGGTGGTCGCCACACCCGAGTTGCTGCGTTACTACCGCGCCGATCCTGCCAGCATCGACCAGCTCACGGACGTACTGACCACGCATCCCGGCTCGGACCTGCTGCTGATTTCCGAGTCCGGCGGAACGGCGCGGTCCTTCCCCGAGGCGACCACCGAGCGACTGCCGACCCCGCAGTTCGAGTCGCTCCCGACGACGTTCCTGACTCCGGCCGCGCTGCAACGCAACAACTGGAAACCAGTGCGGTCCGGCTGGTTGGTCGAGTCCTCCCAACCCTTGACCGACGAGCAGCTCACCGGGGCGCGGAAATTCGCGCTCGACGCAGGGCTGGTCGTCGAGGACCGCGACAAGCTCGATGGGCTCCTGGCACTGCGCACGAGCGCGACAACGGCCGGAGCCCTACTCGCGCTCGCCGTCCTTGCCATGACCGTCGGGCTGATCCGGGCCGAGGCGACGGGCGACCTGCGCACCCTGACTGCGACTGGCGCGACAAATCGCGTCCGCCGCACACTCACCTCGGCAACGGCCGGCGGGCTCGCCCTGCTCGGCGGGATCCTGGGCATCGGCGCCGCATACACCGTCATCCTGGCCGGCTCATCCCGCGACCAGTTCAACGAGCTGGCGCGTGTGCCAGTCGTGGACCTACTCGTGATCGCTGTTGGCGTCCCGATGGTCGCCACAGCTCTTGGCTGGCTGCTCGCCGGACGGGAGCCGCGATCCCTGGTTCGAGTACGGCTGGAGTGAACGAATACCTGAAGTGACCCGGCGGGCGGTACGGCTCGCCGGGGTGAATCGAACCGTCCTCGTAACCCATCTGCGTCCATCAGCGTGGCCGGCGTGCCAGCTCAAGCTTCGGCGCCGCGGACCATCACCTGACCGGGGCCCCGGAACACGATTGAGCGGGGACGGACCGTCAGGATTGGCTGCCGCCACAGATGAAACGCGGCTCGGCCTGATAGGTCCAGGTGAACTTCTCCCGTTTGAGTTGTTTGCCGTCCTGCCGGATGATCCGGAACGCGTCCTGGGTGAAGCCGTCGATGCCGTCCGTGGCGATGCAGCTCGGGCCTGGCTCGAGGATGACGGTTCGCGGCTTGGTGATGTCGCGGCGGGCGCTCCATTCGGTGGTGACGCTGTCGTACAGCTTGGTGGACCACATGGACACCGTGATCGAGTCGGCGGTGTAGGAGGTGTGGATGAGTACGCCATAGGGGGTGTTGTTGCGAAACTTGAGGTCCAGGTTTGGATAGAAGATGGTCGACTCGATCACCGACGGGTAGCGGCTGAAGTGGTAGGAGTGCGGTTTGTGCTCGACGTCCTCCAGCCCGGCGTAGTAGGAGGCGTTGAAGAGCGTCGTCGTGAACTGGGAAGCGCCGCCGCCGACGCCGGGGGTGAGCTTGCCGTCGATGATGACCGGGGCGTCCTTGTAGCCCTGGGCGTAGCCGCGCTCACCGGTGTGTTCGTTGAGTGAGAAGACCGCCCCGGGCCTGACGATCGCGCCGTCCACCTCCTCCGCGATCCGCACGATGTTCTGGCTGCGGGGCGAGGAGAGTCCACCGGTGAACGTCGTGGTGAACGTGGACACCTGTTCCTTGATGCCCAGGCTGGCCAGCAGGTCGCCGGTCACCGCCGGGGCGGCCGGCGTGAACCCCCCGCGGACGACGCGGGCGTCCCGTTCGGGTAGGACGGCGAGCAGGTCGCGGCTGAGCGCCGCGGTGTCCAGCCGCTGGCCGTCGCGGCCGTCGACCAGCTTCGGCTTGCCGGCCACCGTCGAGACGGTCGCGTCCCTGGCCGGCGTCTCGATCCTGGCCAACGGGGCGGCGAGGGCGGCACGCAGCTTTCCTTCGTCCACCCGAGGCGTGATCCTGCCGGTCTGGTCGGCGGTCAGGAGGAGGCTCTGGGCGATCGCGGCCGGCGGCACCGTTATCGTGCCCCGGTCGGTGGTCACCGTGACCGGGGCGGCCACGGCCGGCTCGGCCAGCTCGGTCAGGAGCTGCTCGACCTCGTCGGCGGTCGTCACCGGATGGACGTCCACGAGCGGCACGAGGACCGGGTGACCGCCGAGCCAGCCGTCGCGCAACGCCTGCGCCGACCGTTGCGGGTCCAGCCCTCGGCCGGGCCTGGGGCGCACGGCGCGAGCGGTGGTGCCGTCGAAGGTGATGGCTGGTATCCGCATCGCCCGCGCGTCCTCGCCGACATCCTCGCGCAGCACCTCGTCGAGCCTGGCGGCGTCGACCGTCACGACAGGTGCCACCGCACGGGAACCGAACAGCAGCGTGAAGGGATTCGCGCCGCCGACCGAGGCGGCCCGCACGGTGGCGTCCACGTCGACGCCCAGCCCCACCTCACCGGGGATCACGCGAGTGTCCCGCGCGTTGTCGCCGAGCCGGACCGGCACCGGCGCCGCCAGCCGGTCGCTCTGCCGCGCCAGGCCGGTACGCAGCGCCTGGGCGGCGTCCGCCGCATCGCGTCCGCCGATCTCGATCCCGAGCACGGTCGTGCCGCGCGGCACATCGCCGGCGTACGCGTACCCGGTGACGACCACCACCGGGGCGAGCACGGCCAGTGCCGTGACCCCCGCCAGGATCCGTCGCGGCGACCGGCGCCGGTCACGCCGCCCGTCCCTGGTCGCATCCGGACGGGGAGCCATCGGCCCGCTGGGTGAGCCCACGCGCGGTCATTCCTTTCGCGACTGGCGTCAGTCGAATCCGAGACGGTGTTGGTGAAGCTGGTGCGACCATTCGCCGACACCACCCACGGGCCGCCGACCTCGGTGCTGCCCCCACGCAACGCCTCGCCCATGAGAGCCTGTGCCGCGCTCGCCGGATCGCCACGCTGCGCGGCGACGGTTCGTCCGTCGACCGCCCAAAGGTCAACGGCTCGTCCACGTGTGTGGTTGCTGACCCGGTCGGTGGCGAAGACGTCGTGCGGGTGACGAGCCTGGAAGACCGACCGACGCCGTGGTCGCCATCGACCCCGCCACCTCGCGGGTCGAGCCGGCCGGTGAGCCGCGCCACGAGTGGGTGCATGGCGGGAACCATCCTGGGCCCTGGCACCGACTACCGAGATGCCACGCCCAGCGTCGTCACCCACCGGAGCCCATCGTGAAGATCATGTCCCGTCTGCTGACCGTGGCCGTCACGGCGATGGCCGCGGTGCCGCTGGTGGGATCGCCGGCATGGGCGCACAACGAGCTGCGCTCGGCCACCCCGGCCGAGGACGCCCGCCTGTCGGCGCCACCCGAGCAGGTCGTCCTGCGGTTCGCCGAGCGCCTCGACCCGAAGTTCACCACGATCGCGGTCAGCCGCGCCGACGGCAGCACGATAGCCACCGGCCCACTCCAGGTGAACGGAACGCAGGCGGTGCAGCCGCTGACCGATGCCATGCCCGCCGGCCAGTACACCGTGGCCTACCGGGTGGTTTCCCTCGACGGCCACCCCGTGCAGGGCTCGCTGTCGTTCACCGTCGCCGCCACAGCCACGCCGTTGAACAGCCCGATCGTCACCCAGCCGCCGGCCACCTCCCCGTCCCCGGACGTCCCGCCGTCACCAGCGGTCGCGGCCGGCGACGACGATAGTGGCACGGGCGGGGCCGGCCTGACGGTCGTGCTGGCCGCAGCCGGTGCCGTGCTGATGGCCGGCCTCGGGATGCTGCTCTGGCGGCGGCGGGCCGCCAGGCCATGACCGCCGCTCCCCCCGCCGGCAGGAGCCGCCAGCACGCCGCTGGACTCGCCGCCGGAGGTTTGCTGGTGGCCGGTGGCGTGATGGCCGCGCTGCTGCGGTTCGGCGGCACCACCGACCGGCAACCGATCCCCGGCCTGCCCGACCCAGGCGCGGCGACCGTGTGGGCGCTACCGGCGGCTCGGCTCGGCATGCAGGTCGGCGCTGTGGCCACCATCGGCCTGCTGCTCGCCGCCGTGCTGCTCTCGCCGCGCGCGGAGGGCGGAGGTTTGTCCGCTGCCGCCTACCGACGCGTGCGGGCCGCGGCGTGGACCGCCCTCGGCTGGCTTGTCTGCGCGGTCGCCGCCCTCTGCTACACCCTCGCCGACCTGCTCGGGCAGCCGTTCGGCGAGGCGGTGTCGGTCAACTCGGTGTTCAACTTCGCCACCACCGTCAGCCTCGGCCAGGCCCTGGCCACGTCGGCCGGGCTGGCCGCGGTGGTGTTCCTGGTCTGCTGCGCCACGCTCACGCCGAAAGGCGCGATGATCGCGCTCGTGGCCGCGGTCGCGGCGGTGCTGCCGCCGATCTTCACCGGTCACGCGGCCGCGGCCGGCAATCACCAGCTGGCCATCTCCGGCCTGCTGCTGCACGTCGTCCCGGTCACCTTCTGGGCCGGCGGGCTGCTCGCCCTCGTCCTGGCCTGGCGCGCCCAAACCAAACACCTGGCCAGCGCGGTCCGCCGCTTCTCACCCCTCGCCGCCACCTGCCTGGCCGCGGTTACCGTCTCCGGGCTGCTGTCAGCCTACGTCCGGCTGCCGAGCCTCGACGCCCTGACCGGCAGCCGCTACGGGCAACTGATCCTGGTCAAGACCGCGGCCCTGGTCGCGATCGGGTTCGCCGGGCTGTGGCACCGCGCACGCGCGATACCCGCGCTGGCCGCCGGCGACCGGCGCCCCTTCGTCCGCGTCGCCACCGTCGAGGTGCTCGTCTTCGCCGCCGCGATGGGCGCCGCCGTCGCCCTGGCGCGCACACCGGCGCCGGTCGGCGCCGACACCGGTGAGGAAAGCGTCGCCCAAGACCTGCTCGGCTATCCCATGCCCGGCCCGCTGAGCGCCGGCCGGCTGCTCGGCGACTGGCTCCCCGACCCGCTCTACCTGACTGCGGCCCTCGCCGCCGCTGGCCTCTACACGATCGCTGCGTGGCGGCTGCGTCGGCGCGGCGACGCCTGGCCCGCGGCCCGGACCGCCGCCTTCCTGGCCGGCTGCGCCGTCATCGTGCTCGCGACCAGCAGCGGACTGGCCCGCTACGCACCGGTGCTGTTCAGCGTCCACATGGTCCAGCATCTGCTGCTGACCATGGTCGTCCCCATCCTGATCGTGCTGTCCGGCCCGGTCACCCTCGCCCTACGCGCGCTACCCGCCAACACCGACCCGGCGTGGCCCGGCCCCCGCGAGTGGATCCAAGGCCTCCTGCACTCCCGGCCGGTCGCACTGCTGACGCATCCGCTGATCGCGCTCGCCCTCTATGTGGGCAGCCTCTACGCCCTCTACTTCACCGGCCTGTACGAGACCGCGCTGCGCTCGCACGCCGCGCACCTGTTCATGCTGACCCACATGCTGGCCGTCGGCTGTCTGTTCTTCTGGGTCGTCCTCGGCGTCGACCCCGCCCCCAACCGGCCTGGCTACCCGCCGCGGATGCTCCTGGTCCTGGTCAGCATGATCCTGCACGCCTTCCTCGGGGTCGCCCTCATGCAGTCCGGCACCGTACTGGCCACTGACTGGTACACCACGCTGGCCCGCCCTTGGGGTCCCACACCTCTTCAGGACCAGCGCACGGCCGGCGGCATCGCCTGGTCGTTCGGGGAACTCCCCACGCTCGTCGTCATGGGCGCGCTGCTGTTCCAGTGGGCCCGCGCCGACGAACGCGAACAGCGCCGCCGCGATCGCGCCGCCGACCGCGCCGAAGCCGACGGCGGCGAAGACCCGGAACTGGCCGCCTACAACCGGATGCTCACCGACCTCGCGACGCGCGACCGCCGGCACGCCGGGCGAGACCGCGACCAGGACCCGCCTGGCAGGTTGTCGTCGCGGTGACCCGGCCTACGCCATCACCGACCCGCGCATCCACGAAGCGGCCTTCAGCGGTCCTCCTAGAACCACCGGTGGTCGACACGCGACCTGCCCAACGCCTTGGCCACCTGCGGACCGCACGCTCCCGCGGGCACCGCGCAGGCCGGCGGCTCGCGGGCGCTCGCCGAAACCCCGGCCTCCGCTGCCAGGTCCGCGCCGACAAGCCCATACCACCGGGCCGCCGGCCGGCGCCGCCATCGACGGGGGTGGCCGCGACGACGACCGTGCCCGTCTTTGCCGCCTCCATCAATGCCTCGGTCTGCTTCGGCGAAGGCGTTCCGGCGACCACCAGCCCGAGCGCACCTGCCGCCGGAAGCGCCTTGACCGGCTCGTCGCCGGCCGCCGCGTAGGTGTAGACGATCTCGACCCGTGGCAGGCGGTCTCGCGAGATCCGCCCTCATCGCATGTGGACATGGTGTCCGACGCCGAGGCCATCTTCCGTGACCCCGGCGTCGACCTCTTCGGCAGCCGCATCAAGCCCGTGTGACGAGCCCGCGACCACATCCGCCAACTCGAAAGCGCTCGGCTACACCATCACCGCCGCCAGGTCCCGGCCGGAACCTGCCGCACGCCCGCTCACCTTCAGTTTCGGGCTAGAGTCCGATTGACTTGGCGACGATCGTCCTCAGCACCTCGTTCGAGCCACCGAAGATCCGGGTCACGCGGGCGTCCGCGTACAACCTGGCGATCGGATACTCGCGCATGTAGCCGTATCCGCCGTGGAGTTGGAGGCATCGGTCCACCACGCGCCCCTGCAACTCGGTGCAATAGATCTTCACCTTGGCCGCGTCGGCGGGACTCAACACGCCCGCGTCGAGAGCCGCGAGCGCTTGGTCGACCAACGCCCGCCCGGCCTCAATCTCCACGGCGCACGAGGCCAGCTCGAACTTGGTGTTCTGGAAGGCTGCCACGGTGGTGCCGAAGACGGCTCGACTCTTCACATACTCGGTCGTCGTCGCCAAGGCGGTCTCGGCGGCGGCCTGGGAGGCTATCGCGATGCTGAGGCGCTCTTGGGGAAGGTTGCTCGTGAGATATTCGAAGCCACGTCCAGGTTCTCCGAGAAGCCTGTCGGCGGGAACGACGACGTCCTCGAAGAAGAGTTCCGCGGTGTCCTGCGTTCGGAGCCCCAACTTGTCGAGGTTGCGTCCGCGTGAGAAGCCTGGACTCTTGGCATCGACGATGAAGATCGACAACCCGTCCTGCCGCCTGGCGCCCGTGCTCGTTCGAGCGACCACGAGAACGACATCGGCGTTGATTCCGCCCGTGATGAACGTCTTGGCGCCGTTCAGCACGTAGTGGTCGCCACCGTCCCTTGCGGTGGTCTTGATCCCGGCCAGGTCGGAACCGGCACTGGGTTCGGTCATGGCGATCGAGGCCATCGCCTCACCGCTTGCGAGTCTAGGTAGCCATTGCTCTGCCTGAGTCGGGGTGGCGTAGGAAACGAAGTACGGGATGCAGACGTTCATGTGTACGCTCAGGCCGCCGAGGTGCACATGCGAACGTGCTGTCTCCTCCATCCAGATGGCGGAGTATGCGAATGTGTCGACGCCACCGCCGCCATAGCGCTCTGGCACTTGAAGTCCGAGTACGCCAAGATCGCCAATTTTGTGGAAGATCTCCCTCGGGACGATCCCCGCCGCTTCCCATTCCGGGAATGATGGCGCAATCTCATTGGTCAGGAAGTCCCGTGCCATCTTGCGGAAGGCATCATGATCTTTCGACCGTGCTGTGGTGTGCATGAGTCCCTCGGGCTCGTTCGTCGTGAGAAAAGTGTTGGTCCGCGACCCGCGCGAATCCGGAGCGCGTGCCGTCGCGTCATCGGAGGTCCGGCGGAGTGCGCCTGACGGCGACGAGACGGATCCGCGACCGCGTGGCTGGATGGATCAGACCACGGTCGCGGGAGACTCACCGCTCACTATGAAGCCCCATGCGTCCTCCTGTTCTGTAACCAGGCGGGCTGCGACGTCGTCCCAATGGCTGACCGATCCAAACTCGGATCGCCACGCCAGCACCGACCGCGTGTAGAGATGGAGACTGTGTTCCAGGGTCGTACCGATCGCTCCATGGACTTGGTGGGCGTTCGGCACCACCACAGATGAGGCGTGACCCGCGCACGAGCGCGCGGTAGCGATGGCAAACTTCGCACTGTTCGTGTCCCACCTGTCGGTGGACACCTCACGCACGGCCGCATCGGTTGCCATCCGCGCCAGGGCCGTTTCCGCGGCGATGTCCGAGATGAGATGCTGGACGGCCTGAAAGCGACTGATCGGACGGCCAAACTGTTGACGCGTCGTTGCGTGATCGACGCAGAGTTCGAGGATCCGGCTCATCGACCCGCACATCTGGATGGCCCGGGCGAGCGCTCCCCGGAGCATAAACTCCTCAGCGACCGATCGCGGGACCTGAACCCGTTCGGATCGATCCGAGAGAAGCCGGACGTCGTCTCGGGGTTCGCCAGCGATGTTCGATCCAGGCGAGGTCTGGAAGTCCGACGACCGGAGATCCGAAACCCAACAACCGTCGTCGGACACGTCGAGGACCACCACGCCATCGACGTCGCCGGCCCACGGCACCGCCAGGACTTCGGTGGGTTCCCGGCGCACGCAGGCCGTCCTCACCCCGCCGTGGATCGGGAGTCCAGCGGTCTGAAGTAGCCAGTTCGCAAGCAGGTCGTTCTCCGCGAGAGGTGCGAAGACCCCGTGATACGCGGCGGAGGAGAGCAGGATGGAGGCCTCAGGCAGCCCGGCACCGCTCCCGCCGAGTTCCGTGCCGGTCGTGAGCCTGGCCAACCCCAGGGCATCGAGCTCCTGCCACTGGGAGCGGTCGAATCGGAGCCGTCCGCGAAGGGCCTGAGGCGAGCGCGAGAACGTCGGAGCCGGCTGGTCGGCGAGAAATGCGTTGATCATCGCGCTGAGGTCACGGTCAACGTGATTGACGGTCATCCGCGGAGCCCTATTTCACGCGCGATGACGCCGCGAAGAATCTCGTTTGTTCCTCCGCGTAGCGTGAAGCTGGGACGCTGGAGTAGCCCGGTCTCCACGTACTGGCGAAGAACGGCAAGCTCCTGTCCTGCCTGGTCGTGAAAACGATCCGCGAACTCAACAATTTCCCCTTCGGTCTTCGTGCCCAATGACTTGACGATCGCAGCCGCGGAGTTCACCGACTCGCCACGATCGATGGCGGTCGCAACCGAGAACGCCATTTTCCGCAAGCCAGCCAGTCTCGCGATCCACTGACCCACAGCGGTTGTGTGGGGAAGCGCGCCGGCGCGGACCTGCCTGATGACTTCGGCAAGGATCAGGTACGTTGACAGGTAACGCTCGGGCCCGCTTCGCTCGAAGCCCAGCTCAGAGGTCACTTGTCGCCATCCTTCGCCGATCTGTCCCAGTACCAGCTCGTCCGGTACGACGACGTCGTCGAAGAACACCTCGTTGAAGTGATGGTGACCCGACATGGAGATGATGGGGCGTATCTCGACTCCCGCCGATGCCAAATTCACGATGAACTGACTCAGGCCGGCATGGCGGTCATGCGGATCTACCGGAGCCGTACGCGCGAGTACACAGACCCACGTCGACTTATGAGCTCCTGAGGTCCACACCTTTGAGCCGCTGACTTTCCACCCGGATTTTGTTTGTGTGGCCTTGGTTCTGACACTCGCGAGGTCAGAACCGGAGTCTGGCTCACTCATTCCAATGGCGAAATGGCTCTCGCCGCGGGCAATCTCCGGCAGGAACCGTCGTTTTTGTCCGTCAGAACCGTATCGCAGCAGCGACGGAGCCATCTGCCGGTCAGCGACCCAGTGCGCCGCCACCGGAGCACCGGATGCCAGCAGCTCCTCAGTCACGACGAATCGTTCGGCGAAGCTCTTTCCGTGCCCACCGAACTCCGTGGGAATGGTCATGCCGACCCACCCTCGCGACGCCAGGTCCTTCGAGAAGTCCTCGTCCCAACCTGTGCTCCACCCATCGACACTCGGTCTGAATCGCCCCCTCTGGATCTGTTCTTTCAGGTAGGTCCGGACGTCGCTTCGCAGGGTGCGAAGCGGTGCAGCCTCGGGCTCGCCCCACGGGAACACACGTGCGTTCACAGGTGGCCTCTCTCATGCGTGCGGCTACTGGCTTGGCAGAAGGTGCTGTTCCGAGCGGTCGCTTCAGTTTCCGGTGAACGGCGCCGGCGTTCGGCCCTCGATGAATGCCAGGACCGCCTCGTGATGGTCTTCGGTCTGGTGGCAGATCGCCTGCTCGATGGCGGATCGCTCCAACACGGCATCGAGATCGGCGCGGATGCTCTCTCTCAGCAGGCGTTTTGCTGCCCGCGTCGCGATGGGGGGATTTGCGGCTACTCGGTCCGCGAGCTCGCGCGCTGCGCGCGCGAGCTCGGCGTCGGGGACCACCTGGGAGACGAGGCCCCAGCTCGCTGCGAGCTGCGCGCTGACTCGGTCACCCGTGAGGATCATCTCGGCGGCTCGCGCCGTTCCCAGGATCCTCGGAAGGAACCATGTTCCACCGTCCCCGGGAATCAGGCCGACCTTGACGAAGCTCTCGGCGAAGAAGGCCGACTCGCTAGCGATCCGCAGATCGCACATCAGGGCCAGATCACATCCCGCGCCGACGGCCGGTCCGTTGACCGCGGCGATCGTGGGGACGTCACAGGCGTACATCGCCCTGGTGAGGCGCTGAATCCCGTTGCGGTAGTCGTCGACCACGACATGGGGAGCTGGTGGATCGGACTCGGTGTGACGCTTCATGGCCTTGACGTCTCCGCCTGACGAGAACGCCTTGCCGCGGCCGGTGATGATGACCGCTCGGACGGAGCGGTCGAGGTTGACTTCTGCGGCTCGGGCGACCAGTGCGTCGACGGTCGCGGGATCCGAGACCGGATTGCGGGTAGCAGGCTGGTTCAGCGTCCACAGGTCAATGTGCCCGTCGCGTTCGAATACGACGTGATCAGTCACCGGTTCCTCCGACCATCGAGATTTCAGGCCTGACTCGGCAAGGATCACGTTCTGGGCTGAGGTACGACAAGAGGATCCGATCGATCGTGTCGTTCGCGCCTTCCTATGTCGGGCCGGCGGCGACCGGGCCGAGTCGTGCAGGTCAGCGCCGTAGAGAACCTGCTCAGCCATAGGCTGTCTCGATGGGATCAAGAACTCTCGCGACCTTGGCCTTCCTCGCCAGCCCGCGTGAGACTCAGGTGGTCAGGGCGCTCGGTCGGTCCTGCACGTAGGCCCGCACCCCCAAGACGCCGTTCCGAAGCGCGCAACGCGACGGATGGAGCAGAAGCTAGAAAGGAAGTCGTCATGGCGACCCCTGAGGTTGACGTGGTGGTAATCGGAGGAGGCCTGGCCGGGCTGATGGCCGCCAGGGCTCTGAGCGCTTCTGGACGCAGCGTGAGGGTCCTGGAGGCCCGCGACCGGGTGGGAGGTCGGACGTGGACCAGGACCGCCGCCTCCGGTGTTCCGATCGACTTCGGCGGGCAGTGGATCGGACCGAGTCAGGAACGCGTCACGGCACTCGCCGCCGAGTTGGGGATCGAGACCTTCCCGACGTACGCCGCCGGTTCCACCCAGTACTCCATCCTGGAGACCTCGCAGGTGGAGCGAGCCGACGCGCGGGCGGCGATGGACGAGCTCGACCGCATGGCCGCTCAGGTTCCGGTCGAAGCGCCCTGGGAGGCCGACGAGGCAAGTGCGTGGGACGGACAGACGCTTCAAAGCTGGCTGCTGGGTCGCTCGCTCGACGACGTTTCTCGGGAGCTTCTCCGAGTGTTGATGACCGGCCTCTTCACGATGGAGCCCGAAGAGCTGTCGCTGCTGCATGTGATCACTTACATCAGGTCGGCCGGATCCCTCCATCAGCTGATCAAGGTGGCTCAAGAGAATCGACTCACCGGTGGTGCCCAGACGCTGTCCCTTCGCATGGCAGACGAATTGGGGCCGGACGTCGTCCGGCTCGCATCTCCGGCCACGGCCATCGCCCAGGATGACTCCTGCGTCCGCGTCACGACCGATTCGGAGGTCATCACCGCGCGACGAGCCATCGTCGCCGTCCCGATCGTCCTCACGGATCGCATCTCCTTCGAGCCTCCGCTTCCGGCGGCTCGGGTCCAGCTGATTCAGCGCTTTGCGACCGGCGCCGCGGTGAAGGTTCACTGTGTCTATCCGGATGCCTTCTGGCGTGACAACGGATGGAACGGTCGATCGCTGACCGGCTCGGGATATGTTTCGGTCACGTTCGACAACTCGCCGCCGGATGGTTCGAAAGGTGTGCTGGTCGGATTCATCGAGGCCGACAAGGCGCGCCAATTCATAGGTCTTTCCGACACGGATCGTCGCGACGCCGTGGTGGCGCGCTTCGTCGAACTCTTCGGCGAGCGCGCCGCGGATCCCGACGAGTACCTGGAGTTCGAGTGGTCTGAGGAGGAGTGGACGCGCGGCTGTTACAGCGCCAACCTGGCGCCCGGGGGCTGGACGCGGTACGGACCGGCCCTGCGTCGCTCGACAGGCCGCGTGCACTGGGCCGGATCTGAGACGTCAACGGTATGGATGGGTTACATGGAAGGTGCGCTCCGTTCGGGAGAGCGCGCTGCCGAAGAAGTTGGCCTGGCGCTGGACGGCGCGTCCGGCAGGGAGTGAGTACCGATGACGTCGTGGAAATACATGTCGTATGAGAAGACGAGCAACGGACGCATCGCGATCATTGCCCTGCAGCGGCCGGAGGCCCGAAACGCACAGCATCGCGGCTTGCTTGTCGAGTTGGATCAAGCATTTATGAAGGCCGAAGCCGACGACGAGGTCCGCGTGGTCGTGCTGCGCGGCGAGGGCGCGTCGTTTTCGGCGGGGCACGACCTCGGGTCGGCCGACGCTCGCAAGCTTCGGGAGCCTGGCCCGGATCAACACCAAACATACCGGGAGAACGGGGGAACCCGCCACGGCGCGGAGCGTCGAATGCTCCAGGAGTGGCATTACTTCTTCGACAACACCAAGCGCTGGCGCAACCTCCGAAAGACGACGATTGCCTCGGTCCAGGGACCTGTCGTGTCCGGTGGGCTCATGCTCATGTGGGCGTGCGATCTCATCGTCGCCGCGGACGATGCCTATTTCGCCGACGTCGTCGGTACCAGGTACGGGATGTGTGGGCTGGAGTACTTCGGCCACCCCTGGGAGCTGGGTCCCCGGCGGGCCAAGGAGCTGCTGCTGACCGGAGACTCGATCGATGCCGACGAGGCGTATCGCATCGGGATGGTCAACAAGGTCTTTCCGGCCGATCGCCTGGTCGAGGAGACACTCCGCTTCGCGGAGCGAATCGCGGACGTACCGACGATGACAGCCTTGCTGATCAAGGACTCGGTCAACCAGACATTGGACCAGCAGGGGTTCTCCAACGCGCTGGCGTCCGCCTTCAGCCTGCACACCATCAACCACTCGCACTGGGCCGAGATCAACCCAAATGGCGCTTCGATAGCCACCGGCTCGGACGGCGTCCCTCGTTGGCGCGATGCGGGGCCGATCCGTCCGGCACGCAAGGATGCGGCCGGCGGCGAGCCAGTCGAGGGTCCGTAGCGGAATGGACCCAACACGTGATCCCGATGTCAAACGCTTCCGCGAGAGCGTCAGAGACTTCCTGGCACGGCACCTACCCTCGAACTGGGCCGGCTTCGGCGCATTGGATCCCGACGACCGCCCGGACTTCTGCCGGCGCTGGCGCGAGGTGTTACAGCGCAATGGATATCTCGGAATCTCCTGGCCCCGAGAGTATGGAGGTGCGGGCCTGTCCATCCTGGAGCAGAGTGTGCTTCAGGAGGAGTTCGCCCGGGCCGGCGCGCCGCTGCTGCCCATGCCAAACGACTCCTTCGGGCTGAACCTGATCGGGCCGACGCTGCTCAAGTGGGGAACTGAACAGCAGAAGAGCTACTTCATTCCCAAGATCCTCTCCGGGGAACACCGATGGGCGCAGGGCTACTCCGAACCAGAGGCTGGGAGCGACCTTTTCGGGTTGCGCACGCGCGCGGCCTTGGAAGACGGCGTGTGGGTCGTCAACGGGCAGAAGATCTGGCAGACGGCCGGAGACACCGCGAACTGGATTTTCATCCTCGCCAGGACAGAGCCCGACGAGTCTAGGCATCGCGGACTGTCGATGCTACTGGTTCCCATAGACCAGCCACAGGTCGAAGTGCGACCGATTCGCACGATGGTCGGTCATCACGAGTTCTGCGAGGTGTTCTTCAGCGACGCGACGACATCGGCTGACAATCTCGTGGGTCCGCGAGGCGAGGGAGCGCGGGTCGCGTTGACTCTCCTGGGATACGAGCGCGGATCCGCCTCGGGAGCCGTGTACGCCAAGTTCCAGATAGAACTGGAGCGCCTGATCGAGCTGATCAGAGAACGAGGTCTCGCCGATGATCCCATCGTGAGGGATCGCCTGGCCGACTGCTGGTCGCGGCTTCAAGGAATCCGCCACCTCGGCCTACGAATCCTGATCGCGGCGGCCAACGGCAATCAGCCGGGCCCTGAGTCGTCGCTGTTCAAGTTGTGCACGAGTGAGTACCACGCGACGGTGACCGAGTTCGCCCTCGACGTGCTGGGTATGGATGCCACTGTGTGCAGCGGCGCTGGCGCGGTCGGGCTCCGCGGCGCAGACCCGCTCGGCTCGCCGAATTCTCCGGCGGCGTGGCAGGACGGCTATCTGAGCGCTCGCGCGGGGACCATCTACGGCGGTTCCAGCCAGATCCAGAGAAACACGATCGCCGAGCACGTCCTCGGGTTGCCTCGCGACAGAAACAGGGCTCACGACAAGGGAGGGCGCGCATGACATTCGTGCTCAGCGAGGAACAGGCGGCCCTACGCGAATCGCTGCGCGACATCCTCAGCAGGCATGCCCCTCTGTCACGCGTGCGGGCTGTCATCGCCGAGCCTCACGGCTACGACGAGCCGCTGTGGAGGAGGCTCGTCGAGGAGATCGGCGTCTGCGGTATCGGCGTTCCCGAAGAGTACGGTGGCGCGGGCGAAGGATTCTGCGAACTCGCCGTGGTCATGGGTGAGCTCGGTAGGTCGCTCACCCCCGTTCCGTTCCTTTCCTCGTCGATTCTGGCGATACGAACGCTACTCGCGACCAGGGATGCGGCTGCCTGCGAACGCTGGGTACCTCCGTTGGTCACTGGTGATGTCGTCGGCACGCTGGCTGTCCTCGAGCAGGGTCAGACCTGGGGAGCCCACGACCCCAAGACAGTCGCGGTCCGCGCCGGCAAGCAGTGGCGGCTGGACGGAGTCAAGAGCTACGTGACGGACGCCCTCGCGGCAGAGTTCTTCGTCGTCCTCGCAGAAGCTCCCGATGGGCCGACGCTGTTCGCGGTCCGCCGAGGAGAAGGCGTCGATCCCGAACCGCTTCAGAGCATCGACCCCACCAGACCGCAGGGACGTCTCGTGCTGCGACAAGCGGCGGCTGAGGTCATCGGCACCGTTGGCGCTGCCGGTGAGGCCCTGGGCGATTCATTGGTCGAGGCGACGATCGCCCTTGCGTGCGAACAGACTGGCGCCGCTGAGCGCTGTCTTGAGTTCACGGTCGACTACGCGAAGACCCGGACCCAGTTTGGCCAGCCGATCGGTTCGTTCCAGTCGATCAAGCACATCCTGGCCGACCGCTTCCTCGCCAACACCACGGCCACAGCGATCGCGTACGGCGGGGCGTGGGCCGTCGACCATGATCCGACGCACCTAGGGCGTCACGCGAGCCTCGCCAAGGCCTATGCCTCTCAGGCATTCGTCGAGACGGCGAAGGCGAGCATCCAGATCCATGGCGGGATCGGCTACACGTGGGAGCACGACGCTCACCTCTATCTCAAGCGAGCCCTGTCCACGAACGAACTCCTTGGCGCTCCCCGGCATCACCGGGCACTCATTTCCGCATCCCTGTTGGATCAAAGTTCGGAGGTTACATGTTCGGCCACGGCATGACGATGAGCGACGTTCTCGCCCGCACGGCACGGCGATCTCCGGACGCCGTCGTCTTCGTGTTCGACGATCAGCGGCGTTCATATCGAGAGGCCGACCTCCGAGTGACGGGACTGGCGCGCGCTCTCGCTGACCTGGGGGTCGGCCGCGGTGACCGCGTCGCGGTGCTGGGCAAGAATCGCGGCGAGGTCATCGAAACCTGGCTTGCCACGCTACGCCTGGGGGCCATCGCCGTTCCCCTGAACTTTCGACTCGTCGCCGACGAGATCGCCTACATGCTCGGCGATTCTGAGGCCAAGGTCATCGTGGTGGACGAGGACCTGGCGGCAACCGTCGAAACGGCCAAGCAGTTGGCCGGGTCCAACGCCCCGACAATCTCTTACGGGTCCGAGTACGAGCGCATCGTGAGTCGCCCGACCGGCGAGCCGCTTCCGGAGTTGGAGCCGTCCGACCTCGACCCGGCATACATCATGTACACCTCGGGCACGACGGGACGGCCCAAGGGCGCCGTCTTGACTCACCGCAATCTGATGGTGCACGCGTTCAGCGCCATCACCACGGTGGGCAACACGAGTTCGTTCAAGGTGTGGATGTCAGCGGCTCCGCTCTTCCACGTCGCCGGCGTGTCTGGTTCGGCATCGGCGCTCATGGTGGGCGGAACCATCGTGATCCCGCGCTCTGGAAGCTTCGATCCGCGCAGCACGCTCAAGAAGATGGCGGATGAGAAGGTCACCTCCTGTTTCATGGTTCCTTCGCAGTGGGCGGCGGTCTGCAACGTCCCCGACCTTGGTTCCTTCGATCTGTCGAGCCTGCGCAGGGCCTCCTGGGGAGCCGCTCCAGCCACGACGACGCTCCTGCGGACCATGATCGAAAAGTTCCCGACGGCCGAGGTTTCGTCAGCGTTCGGCCAGACCGAGTGCAGTCCGGTGACCTGTTTGCTCCGTGGCGAGGACTCGATCCGCAAGCTCGGGTCGGTGGGCAAGCCGATTCGCAACGTCGAGATCCGAGTGGTCGACGAGGACATGGTCGACGTCAAGCGCGGCGAAGTCGGCGAGATCGTCTACCGGAGCCCGATGGTCATGAAGGAGTACTGGAGGAAGCCGGACGAGACCGCGGAGGCGTTTCGTGGCGGTTGGTTTCACTCCGGCGACCTCGTTCGACAGGACGAGGAGGGCTACGTCTATGTCGTGGACCGCAAGAAGGACATGATCATCTCCGGCGGCGAGAACATCTATTGCGCGGAGGTGGAGAACGTCCTTGCCACGCACCCCAAGGTCTCGGAAGTCGCCCTCATCGGTGTCCCAGATGAGAAGTGGGGCGAGGTCCCCATGGCCCTCGTCGTCCCGCTCGCTCCCGCCGATCCTCCCACCTTCGCTGAGATCGAGTCCTTCAGCAGGGAACGCCTGGCCGGCTTCAAGCGCCCCAAGCATCTGGTCGTCATCGCGGAGATGCCGAGAAACCCCAGCGGGAAGGTACTGAAGACGCAACTCCGTCAGCAGTACGCCACGATCGGCTCAACCACCCGCGATTGAGCCTGAATCTACGACGTAGTGCGCCGGAAAGAACGGAAAGGATTCCACCATGTCGACTCAGTACCTCGACGCCACCGCAACGGCACGACTCGTCCACGACGGTACGGCCACGCCCGTCGAAATACTCGACGAGTGCATCAAGCGAATCGAGTCTACGAACCCACAGATCAACGCGGTCATCGTCCCGCTGTTCGAGAAGGCCAGGGCAGAGGCGGAGACCGTTCCACGTGACGCGCCGTTCGCTGGCGTCCCGTACGTGCTGAAGGACCTGACCGTCCACTCCAAGGGCGACCCGTACAGCGGGGGAATCCGCGGTCTCAAGTCAGCCGGCTACCGGTCGGATCACGACTCTCATTTCGTGCGGCGCATGCGCGAGGCCGGGTTCGTCCTGGTCGGTAAGGCCAACACGCCGGAGATGGGCATGTACGCCTCTACGGAGCCGCTGGCATGGGGCCCAACGCGGAATCCCTGGGATGTGACGAGGTCGGTCGGCGGTTCCAGCGGGGGCTCAGCGGCCGCGGTCGCGGCGGGGATGGTGCCGATCGCGCATGGCAACGACGGCGGTGGTTCGATCCGGATGCCCTCGAGCTTTTGTGGCGTCGTGGGGCTGAAGCCCACCCGGGGCCGCGTCTCTTCGGGACCCCTGATCGCGGAGTCCGACAACGTCTCCGGCAAAGCGACCGAAGGGCTGCATACGCTGTCGATCCGCGATGCGGCCGCTGTCCTGGACTTGATCAGTGGTCATCATGCGGGCGATCCGTACTGGGCTCCGACGCCCCGGCGATCCTTCGCCACGGAGGTGGATGCGGACCCCGGACGCCTGCGCATCGGTGTCATGGCGGACGACCCAAGTGGCAAGACGCATGCCGATCCCGAAGCGGTCGCGGCCACGATGAAGGTCGCCGAGGTGTTGGCGGAGCTTGGACACGATGTCGCCGAGGGGCACCCCGAGATCCTCGGATCCGGTACCTACAACGAACTCTGGTTCCAGAGCGTCGGGGTCATCATCGCGCGTGAACTCGATCGGCTCGCAGGGCTCATCGGCCGCGAATTCACTGAAGACGATGTCGAACCGGCGACGTGGGGATACATGCAGCAGGGCCGGAAGGTGGGCGGGATCGCGTACGCCGCAGGAGTGGATGCTCTCCGCGAGCAGGCGCGAGAGATGGAACGCTGGTGGGAGGAGGACGGCTGGGATCTGCTGCTGACGCCCACCGTGCCGGTGGGCGCGCCGCAGCTCGGCCAGTTGGCCGCCACAGCCGAGAATCCCGGGGCATCAGTCACGCGTTCCCTCGTCCAGAACCTTCAGATGTTCAACGTGTCCGGCCAGCCTGCCCTGTCCCTCCCCCTGGTTCAGCGACGTGACGGCATGCCCCAGGGGGTGCAGTTGGCGGCGGCCTACGGACGAGAGGACGTACTCATCCGGGTCGCCCGGCAACTCGAGGTCGCGATGCCTTGGATGGATCGTCGACCGCCGCACGGCTACGAAGGAGACCCAGCGGGAACGCGGTGATGTCCTGGGACCTTGCGCGACGCCAGCACCAAGGCCGCGCACACCGAGCCCTGAACCGACACCTCAATCTCAAAGCCCGACCATGATCCCGAACGGCGGCTGCCGTACTAGTATCCATTAGTGGATCTAGCACAGATCAGGTGCTTCCTCGCCGTTGTCGATCACGGCGGGATCAACGCGGCCGCCGCGTCTTTGGATCTCGCTCAGCCGACGGTGTCGTACTCCATCACCCGGCTCGAGCGCGAACTAGGCGTCCAGCTTTGCCACCGCTTGGGACGCGGTGTCGTTCTGACCTCCGCTGGTCACGCGTTCGTCGGTCCGGCGCGCCGGATCATGCGCGATGTCGTCATGCTGGAGAACTCGCTGGTCCACGCGTCGACCGGAGTCACGGGGCGGCTCGACCTGGTCGCGATCGGTTCGTTCGCCGCCCAACCGATCCTGGATACGATCGCGGAGTTCAGGGCGCGCTATCCCAGGGTCGCGATCAGAGTCACCGACCTTCGCGACGAGGAAAAGGGCGGGCGCCTCATCAGAGACGGCCATTGCGAACTCGTGGTGTGCCACCTGCCCGCGCAGGACATCGAGGGCTTGGACGTGATCCCGTTGGGCACCCAAGAGTGGTGGCTCGCGTGTCCCGAAGGCACGGAGCTTCCTCCCGACGATCCACTGCCACTGTCGAAGTTGCCCGACATTCCCCATACGGTCGTGCCCAGAGGTGGATCCCAAGCTCGTGAGATCGAGCAGGCCGTGATCCGAGCGGGCCGCGTGATCAGGCCGGTCGCTGTCGTCCAAGACCACGAAGCGCGCATGCCGTTCGTCCTCGCCGGCGTGGGCGCGAGTTTCCTCGAGCGGTCGATGGCCGAGCTGGCGCGTGCATGTGGTGCCGTCGTGAGGGCGGTCGAGCCGGCGATCAGCAGGCAGTACGGGATCGTCTATGACAGGACGGCGCTCTCCCCGCCCGGCAGCGCCTTCATCGAGGTGGCCCACCGCTTCGCCCGCCTGAACCCAGATTCGCCAGGCTGAGAAAGGCTTGAGCGGCCGGCGACAAAAGACCGGGTCGAAACACGAAGCTGACCTCTCTGACGATCTTCGGTTCGAGCGACCTCACCACGACTCTCCTGAGAGCGGCTTCCGCGAAGTCTCTGGGCAGGAACGTCGCTCCCGCTCCGCGCATGACGAGTTCCCAGACCGCTTGGCGGTGGGCGCATTCGATGGCGACATTGCCGATGAGCGCTTCAAGTGGCTTGTCGACGAGAATCCGGTTTCGGTCGTTCGAAAGCTCGACGATCAGCGGAATCGCCGCGACGAGAGCATGTGGGACCGGGTCAGGCAGATCCTGCGCGAGGTCCGGCGGGAGAACGATGACGGTTTCTTGAGTCCGGTAGGTGCGACGTGCGAGACCCTCGGGCGTCTCGGACATGTCGGTGATGCCGAGCTCCGCTCGGCCCTTACGTAGGTCCTGCTCGACCCCGGCAGCACCGCCAGGGTTTCTGACGACGATCAGGACATCAGGATGATGGTGCGAGAACGCGTTCGTGAGGTGCGGAAGCGGCTCGAGCGCGAGTGTTGACTGCACCGAGAGGTCGAGTCGACCGCGCCGCAGCTCTCCGACCTCCTGGGCCGTGCGTCTAGCCCTGTGGACATCGGCGAGCAACTGCCGCGCGGGCGCGGTGAAGGCCGAGCCCTCCGCGGTGAGGGTGACCCCACGGCTGGAGCGGTCGAAGAGTTTGACGCCCAAGTCGAGTTCCAGCGTCCTGATGGCCTGCGAAAGCGAAGGTTGGGTGATGTAGAGAGCCTCGGCCGCCCGCGTCACACTCCCGTGGTCGACGGTCGCGAGAAAGTACTTGAGCAGGCGAAGATCCACAGTCTGAGCATACCGAGGTGACTCCGTAGCGGCCCCGGATCGCGGCCGGCGAACGTCGTTCATGAGCTCCCTAGCCGCGCAGCGCGGCGCCTGCGTCCACGTAGTGCTTGGTTCCGGTGACGCACCTTCCGCTGTCGCCGACCAGGTACAGGACCGCGTTCGCGACATCGTCAGGCTCGATCGCGCCAATCGGCAGGAGCGTCGTCGCCCTGACCCGCTCTTCGAAGTCCTCCCGTGTGGCCGACGGCAGATGCGGGCTCGCCGCGCGGTAGGTCGCGTCGTTGAACACCATCGGCGTCGCGACCGTGGCGGTGTGAAGGCTGTTGACCCGGATGTTGTGAGGGGCAAGTTCCTTCGCGAGAATCCGCATGAGTGGCAGAAGGCCTGCCTTCGCGACGCTGTAGTGAGCGAGGTGCTCGAAGGTGCCTTCCGCCGCACCCGAGCTCACGATGACGATGCTCCCGCCACGGCGCCCGTCGATGATGTGCGGAACCGTGACCTTGAGCGTCTTCCATACCCCTGTCAGGTTGACATCGATCATTTCTTGCCAGGTGTCTTCGGACATGCCAAGGCACGAGGCGGGGCTGGAGATGCCCGCGTTGGCGACGACGATGTCCAGCCGGCCGAAACTGGAGATGCCATGACGGACCGCGTGCTCCAGCGCCGAGACATCGCGGACGTCTGCGACAGCGTGGATGATCTCGCCGCCGGCCTTCCTGACGAGGCGGCTCGTTTCCTCGAGGTCTGACGAACTGCCCAGCGGGTAGGGCACGCTCGTGACGGCGTCCTGCTGGCCGACGTCGAGGGCGATGATGGCCGCGCCTGCCCGCGCGAGGTGCACCGCATGTGCTCGCCCTTGCCCGCGCGCTGCGCCCGTGATGAGTGCGACCTTGCCATCGAGTTGCTTCACGTGAGTTCCTTAAGGTTCGTGCGGTGGGTCCACGGACTCTGCCAGTGCCGTGGACCTACCGACGGGTTGAAGGTCCGGCGGGAGGTTCAGGCCTGCCGGTCCTGCACCATCTCCGCGGAGTCCGGATGGCTGACCCCGCGTGCGGCCGGATCAGGCAGGAATCGGAGGAGCTGGGCCACCAGACTGGCGGCAAACAGCGCCGCGGCCACCACGTACAGCGGGATCGAGAAGGAACCGGTCGCATCCTTGACCGCACCGATCAGATATGGGATCCCGAAGCCCGCGGCACCACCCACCGAGTTGATGAGCGCGAATCCGGCGGCCGCGGCGACGCCGGTGATGTAGCGGCCTGCGATCTGCCAGATCACAGGTCCGACCGAGAACGCGGCACCCGCGCCGACCACCAGCAGCACGAAGCCGAGCGGATTGGGTCCGGCCATGACGCTGAGGGCCACGAGGACGCCACACGTCGACAAGATGACTGACAGGTGCAGCATCTCGTGCCCGAACCGCTTCACGCTCTTGGAGACGACCACCATCCCCAGCACTCCGATGAGTCCTGGGATGGCCGCTAGAAGCGTCACCTGGCCCGTCGTGGGTTCGCCGAATGTCCCTTGAATGACCAGCGGCATCCACATGGTAAGTCCGGTCGAGTTCGCCGCGAACAGGAAGAACACGAGCGACAGAATGATGACGACAGGATTCGTGAAAGCTCCGCGAACACGACCCGAATAGCGCTTCTCGATGGCGCTCGACTCCTGGGACAACTGGTCCACGATCCAATCGCGGTTGGCTCGCGGAAGCCACGCTGCACGGCGGGGATCATCGGGCAGGAAACTCAGGAAGAGAATGCCAACGATGAACGCTGGGATTGCCTCGACGATGAACAGCCAGCGCCAGCCTTCCAGGCCGAAAATACCGTCCAACCGCAGGAGCAGGCCGCCAAGAGGCGAGCCCACGAGAGGAGCCAGGGCGGTGCCGGCACCGAAGATCGTCAGCGCGCCGATGCGAATCTTGATCGGGTACCAGCGGGTGAGGTACCACAGGATCCCTGGCGCGAAGCCAGCTTCGGCCGCGCCCAGGAGAAGCCGGGTGAGGTAGAGGGATCCCGGGCCCTGGATGGCCGCCATCGCCAACGTGACCAGTCCCCAGCTGATCATGATCCGCGCCAGCCATTTACGCGCGCCAACCTTGTACAGGATCACGTTGCTGGGAACTTCAAGTGCCACATACGTGAGATAGAAGATACCGATACCCAAGCCGAACTGCGTGGCAGTCAGTCCAAGCGACTCGTTCATAGTGAGGCCGGCGACGGAGATCGCCGATCGATCGATGTAACAAACGAGATAGCCGAGAATCAGCAGCGGCATGAGTCGCCATGCCAAGCGCCGCGACGTGTCTCTCTCGATTGCCGTGAGGGGAGGACTTGAATCTGCCATCTAGAACTCCGTGATGAGATGTGTGGATGCCTTGCCGGCACCTGCGTTGCCGAGCAACAACGCCCAGGAGGGGATCGCAACCACAAACCGATGATGGCTGTCGGTGATTCACTCCCCGGCGACAACCAACAGGGTGCCTGTGACGGCCGTTACAGTGTCAAGGCGGAACAAGTGAACCTATCGATCAAGATTGGCTATCCGCGCTGGTGAGAGGGCACTTCTGCGCCCGCCGACTCGTCCGTCTAACGCCTGCTTGACGTCGGGCTGTCCGGGCACAGGGCTCGAGACGTGCGGTGGTTGCCGACGACCGGAGGTTGGCTTCGGGGTACGTGCGATCCGCCTGGCCGTTGCCTCCCGGAGGCCATAGGAGGCGCTGATCCGCCTGTTCGCAGTCGACGCTGTTCCCGGAGGTCAAGCGCTTGCTAGCGTCTGCGTACGTCGCATCCAGGCACCCGTGATCCAGGTGCGGGCTGAAGCCGAGGGCCGCGTGGCAGCGCGTTTCCGCGCGGCGTAGCGGCATGGCAGGTACAAGGAGCATTCGATGTACGACCGGGAATCGCACTACATCGGTGGACGATGGGTACGGGCCGCCAAGTCTGACCGATTGGTCGTGCATAATCCGGCCGATGAAGCCGTCCTGGGACATGTCCCGGCCGGCACGCCGGACGAGGCGGCACTGGCGGTGGCCGCCGCGGTTCGGGCGTTCGACGACTGGGCGAGCAGGTCCGTGGCTGAGCGCAGCGAGGTAATCCGTCGATTCACCGCATGCCTGAAGGGCCGCGCGGCACTCCTCGCCAAGACCATCACGGAGGAGGTCGGTTCCCCGGCTTCGTTCTCGGCGCGTGTCCAGGTCGGATTGCCGCTTCTCACCTTTGACAGTCAGCCGACGCACGCGAGCGAAATCGTGTGGCACCAGCGGGTTGGCCATTCGATGGTGCTGAGAGAAGCTGCGGGCGTCGTGGTAGCGATCACCCCGTGGAACTATCCGCTGCACCAGATCGCGGCCAAGATCGCGCCGGCGCTGATGGTTGGCTGCACCGTCATCCTGAAGCCGAGCGAGTTGGCTCCCTTCAACGCCTACCTTCTCGCCGAGGCCGCGGACGAGGCAGAGTTGCCCGATGGCGTGTTGAACGTCGTCTTCGGCACCGGGGCGGGCGTTGGTTCGAGTCTGGTCGCGCACCCGGATGTCGACGTCGTCAGCTTTACGGGGTCCAACGAGACGGGCCGGATCGTCAGCGAGTTGGCGAGCAGGTCGGTCAAGCAGGTTCATCTCGAACTCGGTGGAAAGTCGCCGAACGTCGTGCTGGACGACGCAGACCTCGAGCAGTGCGTGGCCGAAGGCGTTGCTCGATCGATGGTGAACTCCGGGCAGACCTGCACGTCGTTGTCCCGTCTTCTCGTACCCAAGCGTCTGCTCTCGCAAGCTGAAGAGATAGCGGCAAGCGCTGTTGCCAACCATCCGCTCGTGGATCCGTCGGCTGAGGTCGAGGGGATTCGGCCGACTGTCTATTCCGACAAGCTCGCTCACTTGCCGACGACGTTCGCCTTGGGTCCGCTCGTGTCGGCCAATCAACGTGAACGCGTGGTCGACTTCATCCGCCGCGGCGTCCACGACGGCGCGCGTCTGGTGGCTGGGGGGCCGCAGAGGCCAAGTGGATTCGACCAGGGCTACTACGTGCTCCCCACGATCTTCTCCAACACCACCCCCGACATGAGCATTGTTCGAGAAGAGATCTTCGGTCCGGTTCTTTGTCTACAGGCCTACGACGGCAGTGACGACAGTGCGGTGACAATGGCCAACGAGACGCCTTACGGTCTCGCGGCTGCGGTCCGTTCGAAAGACCCCGAGCGTGCCCTTGCGGTGGCGAGGAGGATCCGGGCGGGGCAAGTCGAGATCAACCAGGCACGCTTCAATCCGTTCGCGCCGTTCGGCGGTTTCAAGCAGTCGGGTCACGGTCGAGAGCTGGGGACGTGGGGTCTTGAGGCCTTCCTGCAAACGAAGAGCATCCAACTCCCACCGTCCGGCTCGTGACGCCACGGGGATCCGGCGGCGCGTGAGCCCTCACGTCGAGGCGGTATCTCAGAACACACCCTCCGGCGGACACGACGTATCGCGAGGAGTGATGCGAGGAACGCGCGGAGGCGGCCTCCGTTTGCCTCTGTAGCTCGGTTGGTAGAGCACCGCGGGAACGGGCTCGGTATCGCGATGGCACCTGCGGAAACCGTCCTGCGCTACGCCGGCGCGCGGGTCACGCGAATCTCGGCACCACTGACGTCCGCACGAGCATCGTCGCGGAGCCACTCAGGCTCTCGGTAAAACCGACACTCATCCCCAGAACACGCAGATGGAAAGGAAACAGCACATGCGGCTCGACGGATTGAACACAGTCGTCACAGGCGGCGCCTCCGGCCTCGGGTTGGCCACGGCACGCCGGCTGACCGAGGCAGGCGGCCTGGTGACGATCGTCGACCTGCCCACGTCGGACGGCGCTCTCGTCGCGAAGGAGCTCGGCGGCAGAGCCTCCTTCGCCGCCGCTGATGTCACCGACCCCGCGCAGGTCTCGGCAGCTCTCGACGTCGCCGAGCAGCGCGGCGGACTGCGAGCCGTTGTGCATTGCGCCGGCGGCGGGCGACGGATGCGGGTCCTCGAGAAAGACGGCAGCCCCGGCAATCCCGCCGACTTCGAGCACGTCGTGCGCCTCAACGTGATCGGATCCTTCAACCTGCTCAGCCAGGGTGCCCAGCGGATCGCCCGGACCGAGGTCGTCGACGGCGAGCGCGGCGCGATCGTCATGACCGCCTCGGTGGCTGCCTTCGAGGGCCAGATCGGGCAGATCAACTACACCGCGTCGAAAGCCGCGATCGTCGGCATGACGATCACCTCCGCGCGCGACCTGGCGGGGCGGCACATCCGCGTGAACACCATCGCGCCCGGGGTCATGGACACCCCTCTGCTGCTCAACGTCCGCGAGGACGTGCGTGCGGCGCTTGAGGCCTCGGTCCCGAATCCGTCCCGGCTCGGCCGCACCGACGAGTTCGCCGCACTCGCCTGCCACATGCTCGAAAACAGCTACCTCAACGGAGAGACGGTTCGCCTCGACGGCGCCCTCAGGATGGCGCCGCGGTGAGCATCGCGGCGTAGCCCGCACCCGACGAGGAGGTGCTCGTACGACCGCGTCAGCCTGCGGCGAGGTGTACGGCTGCGGTGATCGCAACGAGCGTGGCCAGCAGGAAGTCCCAACCGCTCGGGTGGGTACGACGGCGACCTCAACGACCGCTGCGTCACCATCGCCGAGATGCTGGCCGACGTTGGATACGCCACCAGCCTGTCGGGGAAGTGGCATCTGAGCGCATCGGTATGGAAGCCGTCCAACTCGTGGCCGACCCGGCGCGGATTCGACGACTTCTTCGGCACGCTCAGCGGCTGCGGCAGCTACTACGATCCACCGACGCTGCGCCGCGGCGAGGCCGACGCGAGCGCCGAGGCACGCGATCCTGACTTCTTCTACACCGACGCGATCACCGATCACGCGGTGGGCTTCATCCGCCGGCAGGCCGACGCGCACCGTCCGTTCTTCGCCTACGTCGCCTACACCGCGCCGCACTGGCCGCTGCACGCACCTGAGCAGGACACCGCAGCGTACGACGGAGTCTACGAGGCGGGCTGGGACGAGTTGCGTGGCCGCCGACTGCGGCGGCTACACGCCGAAGGGTTGCTCGGCGCGGAGTCGCCACTGTCCACACGGGACCCAAGCCAACCGCCGTGGGAGGCGGCGCCGCACAAGGCGTGGGAGGCGCGCCGAATGCGGGTCTACGCGGCCCAGATCGAGACGTACTTCCCACCCTGCTCGACGCCACCGACGTGGACTATCCCAGGGAAAGCCGGGGGCGTGCGGTGCCGCCGCCCGAGGGGCGCAGCATGTTGCCCGCCCTGCGGGGAGCACCGGCGCCGGACGCGACACTCTTTTGGGAGCACCTCGGCAACGCCGCCGTGCGCCGAGGGCGGTGGAAGCTGGTCCGCGAGCATCGCGGGCCATGGGAGCTGTACGACATGGACGGTGACCGCTCCGAAGTGGACGATCTCGCCCATCGGCATCCCGACCCCGTCACCGAGTTGGCCGCCGAGTACCAGCACTGGGCGCGGCGGGTCGGCGTCATACCGCGCGCCTAGCTTGCTCCCTCAGCACGCCATGAGCGCCGAGAGGGTCGATGCTCATATAGTCACGCGGTGAACATGGAACTGGTCCGGCAGGCATACGCATCCGTTGCGGAGCTCTACATCGAGTTGTTCGGAACAAGCGAGCGTCAACACCTCGACGACCTCGCCCTCATCCGGCGGCATCTGGGGGACCGGTCTGGCACGGTGCTCGATCTGGGCTGCGGACCCGGCCACATGACCGGTTACCTTCGCTCACTGGGCGTCGACGCGACGGGCATCGACATGGTCCCCGAGTTCATCGCCCATGCGCGGGCGGCCCACCCGAGCGGTAGCTACCAACTCGGGTCGTTGGCAGACCTCGACGTTGCCGACCACTCCATCGCCGGGATCCTGGCCTGGTACTCATTGATCCATCTACCTCCGCAGGATCTCGACAGCGTGCTCGCGGAGTTCCGGCGAGCGATGGCCCCGGCTGGGACGCTGGTGCTCGGCGTCTTCGAGGGTGACGAGGTCGCCCCCTTCGACCACAAAGTCGTGACCGCCTATCGCTGGCCCCTCGACGAGCTTTCGGAACGACTGACACGAGCCGGCTTCACAGAAGTCGAGCGCCTCTGGCGGCCCGACGAGGGCACTGATCGGTCGCATGGCGCCATCGCGGCGATCGCAGTCGAGAGGTGAGCTGAGTAGGCGAGCCTCCGTGCTCTCTCATCGCGCCGGCGGCCGAACTCACTGACCGGCGGCAGACCCCACATCCCGGACCCCAACGGCCAGATCGCCAACCGGCAGCGCCGAGGATCAGATCGGGAAGTGGCCGCGGCGGACGTGCCAGTGGCGGCCGGCCATCAGGTGGTCGACGATCGCGCGCTGGAGCACGGTGCGGCGCGGCAGCTTGTCGAGCGGCGTGGTCAGGGTGCGGAACACGAACCGCAGCACCTCGACGTCGGCATCCAGCCACTCAGGCTCCTCGTAGGGCTCCAGCTCGAACCTTCGCTGGAACCGGACGATGTTGGAGTCTTCGGGCAGGTACTCCAGCAGTTGCGGGTCGAGCAGCCACGAGCCGCAGGAGAACGTCGTGTAGCGCTCGTCGGGAAAGTGGCGCGGGAAGAACGCGCGGGCCTGGTCGAGCGAGGCCGTCACCGCCTCCGGGGTCATCGGGCCCGACTCGGGGATGTGCAGGTCGATGACGGTGGAGGCGCCGCCACGGTGGTGTTGCAGCCGGCCCAGCTCGTAGATGCCGCCGCGCGCGTGCAGCGTCAGCCAGCTCTGCATGACCGGCCAGCCCTCGCGGTGCATCCGCCGGTCGATCGCGAGGTTGCGACCCAGGTCCGCGAGGGTCGCCCACGACACGGCATCGGCGATGCCGTGGTCGCGGTGGTAGCGCGTGACGACGTCGACCAGGGCCAGGTACGCGTACACGTAGAGGTGCCGCCACGCGGGACCCCGCTCGCGCGGCAGCTCCGGGCCGGGCGGCAGCCAGTCGTGGCCCCCGAGATCGGCGCGGACCAGGGCGATCGAGCGGTCGAGCAGCCAGCGCAGCTCCGGAGTCCACAGTGGAGACCCGGGGTCGGGCCAGCCCGCCATGATCTCGGCGGCGTCGTCTTGCAGCACCGCGAGCCGGTGGAGGATCGCGGGCGCGTCGGCCTTGGCGGGCAGCGGAGCCGACGGCAGGTCGCCGGCGAGCCGATGCACGCGATCGACATCCTCGACGGGTACACCGAGCCGGGCCGCGGTGTCGTCCAGATCCACGCGGACGACCCTACCGACCGGTGAGGTCGCCGCAACAGGCCCTGAGCGGCCAGGCCACCAACGCCAGACCGTGACCGGCTGGGGCCATCGCCGCCGACCTGGAGACCTTTCGGAAGTCGAGGTGGTCGCGCGGCTGGGCCGGGCTCGGACCTGGTGTCGTGTGTTGGAGAAGCTGCCCCCGTCCTCAAAGCGCGCGGGCACGCCCGGTCTTTGAGCCAGCCGTGGGGTGCCTCGATGAGTGGGCGCGGCGTTTGTATCCAGAGGCTGCCTGCCCGGTGGCAGTCCGACGCCGACGTCGGCGCGATCGTGGGTGCGCGGAGGGCGAGGCTGCGGGAGCAGCGGTCGTGAGCACGACGGGCATCGCGGTAGCTCCCCTCTGCCAGAGCAAAACCGAACCGCAACGGACAGCGCGAACCTCCACCGCGAAGGATCTCTTGATCCGGACGTTGTCCGGCGCGGTCGCGCGGGTCGCTGAGCCCCGACTTCGAGGGCTGGTGGGGCCGAGTCGGGGATACAGCCCTTTCAAAGCCGCCGTAAGGGCTGTATCCCTGACAATCGCCCACGCGCTGACGGGTCCGGCAGGGCGACCCACCGGACCGGGCATCACGCCGCGCCCTGCGCATCCGGCGTCCGCCCGGGTTGGGTGCGCTGGTGCGCCCAGCTCGACAGCTTCTCCAACACACGACACCAGGTGCGAACGTGGCCCAACTCCGCGACCACACCCCGACCCCGGAAACTCTCTAGCGGTGGTTTGTTAACTTCAGGGTGGAATGTACAGGTTTAGTGGGTGTCCA
>NZ_JBHLUH010000095.1:0-11389 GCF_042433955.1 Phytohabitans kaempferiae
CAACAACCGCTGCTGCGGATCCATCGACAACGCCTCACGCGGACTGATCCGGAAGAAGTCGGCGTCGAAGTCTGCCGCACTGTCGAGGAAGCCGGCTTCGCAGACGTAGCTCGTGTCCGGTCGTACGCCGTCCGGGTCGTAGATCCGGTCGAGATTCCAGCCGCGGTCGGCGGGAAACCCGCCGATCCCGTCGCCGCCAGAAAGCACGAGGCGCCACAGATCTTCCGGGGAACGCACACCACCCGGGTAGCGACACGCCATCCCGACGATCGCGATCGGCTCCCGAGCGCGAAGCTCAACTTCTGTCAGCTGGCGACGCGCTACCCGAAGGTCCGTGGTCGCCCGCTTGAGATAGCTGAGAAGCTTCTCCTCGTTGCTCACCCGAGTCTCGACCACCTATCGATCGAATCGTCCGCATGGTCCGCAACTTTCGCGCTGGACGTTACCGAGACGCCCGCGCTCACCCCACCCCTAGCCGCCCCCTAGGCTGTGCTCATAAGGGTCGGTCGAGTCGCCCTTTATGAAGCACGCCCCAATGCGCCGGCGCCACGGCGAGCCAGCCGAACGAGGTCGGGTACGACGTCGCGGGGGGACGGCATCGCTGAGATCTCCTCCCGCAGTCGGTCGGCTTCCGCACGCGGCGCCGGATCGGTGAGGATGTGGTGAAGCTGTTTCGCCAGCGGTGTGCCTTTTCGGCCCGCCCCGGCGCCAAGCACCAGTTGCGGTACGCCGTACGCGGCGGCCGAGGCAAGCGCCACACCGTCGTGTACGACCGCCGCGCAGGTCGGCAGGATCGCGGTCAGCGGTACCGGGTCGACGAGCCGGACGTTGGACGGCAGATCGGTCTCGGGCGGTACGAGGTCCACCGCGATCGCGCAGATCGCCTCGATCTCGAGGTCTTCGAGCGCGTCGAACAACTCGGGCGAGATCGTCCCGGCGTCGGTCAGCGACACGTAGACGCGGGGGCGCCGCGGCTTGCGACGCAACCATGACGGGACCACGGCGGGGCCGCCGTAGGGGAGGTACCGGATCGGCAGCTGTGGGCCGGAAGCCAGCAGCGTCCGCAGCGTGGGCGGCGTGGAGTCCACCGTGGCGTCGGCGTCGGCCGGTTCCACCTCGGCCGGTGTGACATGGTCGAGGATTCCCCGCATCCGCACGCTGACCACCCCTGCGCTGCGCGCCGCGACCGCCCCCGCGGGCGAGCAGGGGTCCCAGATCACCACGTCGGGGTTCCACAGGCCGGCGTATTCCACCAGGGCGTCCGTGTCGTCGGCCGCGACCGCGACCAGGCCGGTGCGGTTGACCGCGTCGACATCGGCGGACCCGGCCGCGATCTGTGCCTCGTGGCCGGCGCTGCGAAGCGCCCACGCCAGCGGGACCAGATTGTGTAACCGCTGCGACGGCGGCGAGGCGAACAGGGCACGCATGGCGGCTCTCCTAAAGCTCATCGATCCATTCCTGAATCGCCCGCGCCGTCTCCGTCGAATCCTCCGCGAGCATGCTGAAGTGGTCGCCGGGTATCGTCCGGTCGGCGTCGGCTCGGCGCCAGGTCGTCTGCCATCGCTCATCGGCCTGGCCGCTGCCGACCCCGCGCTCCGGCCGCAGCAGCAGGCTCGGCGCGGCGATGTCGGTCAGGACAACCTGCGGCAGGATGTCCATGTAGCGCGCCATCGCGGTCAGCCTGGTCCGGTCGAAGTTCCCGTACTGCGACTCACGATCGAGCATGCCGGTGATCATCTCGCTGATGATCCGGCTGACCCCGCCCGCGTCGACGTCGCCGGCATCCGCTTCGCTGACCGGGTACGTGTCGAGCAGTATCGTGCCGGCGGGGCGAACGCCACTCCGCTCCAACCGGCCGGCGACGGCGTGCGTGAAGATGCCGGCCGATGAGTAGCCGAGCAGGATGACCGGCTCGTCACCGATGGCCTTGCGCACCGCCTCGGTCAGCACGTCGATGATGGCGTCCGTCGAAGCGGGCAGCAGCTCGCCCGGTTGGAAGCCCGGCATCGGCAGCACGGACACCCGCCGCAGGTCGCGGAAATGGGCCGCGATCCGGGCGTACTGGTGGGCGCCGCCCATCGCCACGGGGGTGGCGAAGCACAGCAGGTGCGGCCGCGCTGACCCTTCGCTCAGGGTCACCGGCACTGGAGGATCGACGTCCGCGACGGACTCGAACGACGGCCGAAGGTTGGCGACCGAGTTGAGCATCGCGAGGCCCTCCGGTGCCTTCCCGGCTCGCACCGCCTCGCTGAACAGGAGCTTCAGGCCATCCGAGACCGGATCGGCCGACTCCTGGCCGGTGGCCGGAGCCGAGGCCGAGGTCGGCGTGGCCGTCCCGTCGAGGCTGCCGAAGCTGGTCAGCAGGTGCTTCGCGAGCGCCGCCGGGTTCTGCAGGTCGAAGGCGACCGTAGCCGGCAGTCGCAGCCCCGTCGAGGCGGCGATGCTGTTGCGCAGGTCCACCGCGGCCAGCGAGTTGAAGCCCAACTCCAGGAAGTGCCGGTGTGGATCTATCTCGCCTGAGTCGGCGTAGCCGAGCAGCCCGGCGGTGTGTTCGACCACGAGCGCACGCAGCACGCGTTCCCGCTGGCCCTCGGGCATCGCGGCGAGCCGCTGCCGCAGTGAGTCCGCGTCCGACTGGGCGGCCCGGGCGGCGGTGCGGCGTGCGGGTGTCACCAGCGCCCGGAACAGGTGCGGGACGTCGCTGGGCACGTCCGGAACGCCGGGTAGGACCTTCATCGGTACGAGCAGGGCCTCCGGGCGGGCGGTCGCCGCGTCGAACAGCGCCAAGCCGTCCGCATCGGACAGTGCGCCCAGCCCGGCCCGCGCGAACCGCGCCAGGATCGTCTCGTCCAGCGTCTGCCACGCGCCCCAGGCGAGCGACTGGGCTGGCTTGCCTTGTGCCTGGCGGTACGCGGCCAGCGCGTCCAGGAATGAGTTGGCCGCCGCGTAGTTGGCCTGGCCGGCGCTCCCGAGCAGGCCGGCGGCGGAGGAGAACACCACGAACGCCGACAGG
Source organism: Phytohabitans kaempferiae (assembly GCF_042433955.1). Lineage (NCBI taxonomy): Bacteria > Bacillati > Actinomycetota > Actinomycetes > Micromonosporales > Micromonosporaceae > Phytohabitans > Phytohabitans kaempferiae. The sequence continues at coordinate 3,014 of NZ_JBHLUH010000095.1, forward strand.
TCCAGGCCCTCGGTCAGCTCGTGGAGCACCATCGTCCCGTCGACCTTGGGGCGCAACACGTCGGCGATTTGCTCATCGGTGAGCGCGGCGATGGTGGCGTCCTGTACGACGGCGGCCAGGTGGACGACGGCGGTGAGCGGGTGCGCGGCGGGAACCCCGGCGAGGAGCCGGGCGACCGCCTCGCGGTCCGACACGTCGCACCCCGCCGTCGTGACGCTCGCGCCCAGCGCGGTCAGCTCCGCCGAGATCTCCGGTGCGACACCGCCTCGGCCGACCAGCAACAGGTGCCGGACGCCGCGCGCGGTCACCAGGTGGCGGGCGAGCAGCCGGCCGATGACACCGCCCGCGCCGGTGACCAGGGTGGTGCCGTTGGCGTCGAATGTGCTCGCCGGTGCGGCATCCGCACCTGGGCGCGGCCGCACGAGCCGCGCGCCGTGCACGACGCCGTTGCGCACCACGGCCTCTGGTTCACCGCGGGCGGCGAGCGCCGGCAACATCCGATAGGACTCGGGGTCCTCGTCCAGGTCCGCCAGCACGAATCGGCCCGGATGCTCGCCCTGCGCCGCACGCACCAGGCCCCACACCGCCGCACCGGCGAGGTCGGCTGGCTCTTCCCCGGCGAGTACGCTGGCGCGGCGGGTCACCACGACCAGCTTCGCCGGGTTGTCGGAGTCGAGCCACTGCCGCAGCGACGCGAGCATCTCGCGGGTCGCGGTGTGGACCGCGCCCGCCGTGGCCCCCAGGCTTGTGCGGTCCAGAACGCGGATGTCCGGTGCCGACCCGTCATCCGGTGCGCCGACGTCCACCGGCACCCAGTCCACTGTAAACAGTGACTCGTGCGCGGTCGCCGCGGCGGCGGAGCCGAGGGCGGCGGACGTTGTGGCGCCTGAGCGCAGCACGAGCGACTCGACCGACGCGACCGGGTGGCCGGTCTGATCCGCCAGCGCGATCGACACCGTGTCCCGGGCGAGCGGCTGGATCCGTACCCTCACGGTCGTCGCTTCGGTGGCGTGCAACTCGACGCCGGTCCAGGCGAAGGGTAGGCCACCCGCGACCTCGACCGGTTCACACAAGGCGATCGCGTGCAGGGCGGCGTCCAGGACCGCCGGGTGGATACCGAAACCGACGGCGTCGGATCCGGACGCGTGGTCCAGGCTGACGTCGGCGAAGACATCGTCGCCGAGTCGCCACGCGGCGCGCAGGCCCTGAAACGTCGGCCCGTAGGCGAGCCCTTCACCGGCCAGCGCGTCGTACAGGCCGTCGACGGCGATCGGTTCGGCGCCGGCGGGAGGCCACGCGAGCAGTTCCGCGGGGACGGCGGCGCCGTCAGGTGCCAGGAGCCCGGCAGCGTGCCGCAGCCACGGCGCACCGGGGTCGTCGGCGCGGGAGTGCACGGTGATCGACCGTGCGCCCGAACCATCGGGTTCGCCGACCACGGCCTGGATCTGTAGCCGGCCGTGTTCGGGCAACACCATCGGTGCTTCGAGAGTCAACTCCTCCAGCCGGCGGCAGTGCACCTCGTCACCGGCCCGGATCGCGAGTTCGACCATGGCAGCACCGGGGAAGATCACGGTGCCGCCGACGGTGTGGTCGGCCAGCCACGGATGGCTGGTGACCGAGACCCGGCCGGCGAGCACGACGCTGTCGGCGTCAGCCAATCGCGTCGCCGCCCCGACCACCGGATGCCCGATGGCGTCCAGGCCGGGCGAGGCGGCGTCACCGCCGGCGAAGAGGGCCTTCGGGTCGATGTCGGGCCAGAACCTGGTCCGGTGGAAGGCGTACGTCGGCAGCGGCACCCGGCGGGCGTCCCGGCCGGCGAACAGCCGCGCCCCGTCCAGGCCGAGCCCGTCGGCGTACATCTGGCCGGCGGCGAGCTGAATCGCCACGGTTTCGGGCTGGGCCACGCCCCGCAACACCGGCACCGCGGCCGCGTCCTCGCTGGTCTCGGTCAGGCACGACTCCACCATCGCCGACAGCGTGCCGTCGGTGCCCAACTCGATGAACCGGTTGACGCCGGCCGACTCAAGCGCGCGTACCCCGTCAAGGAAGCGCACGGACTGGCGGCAGTTGGCCACCCAGTACTCCGGCCCACACATCTCGTCGGTCATCAGCGCGCCGGTGACGGTCGAAACCACCGGTAGTCGTGGCTTGTGGTAGGTCAGGCCCCGGGCGATGTCGCGCAGGTCGTCGAGCATCTCGTCGACGCCGGGCGAGTGCGCCGCTTGCATGACCGCCAACCGGTTGGTCCGCCGGCCCATCCGCTTCAACCGTCGGGCCAGCGCGAGCGTCGGCTTGACGTCTCCGGAGATGACCACCGAACCGGGTGCGTTGATGGCCGCGATGCTGACCCGGTCGGTGAGCATCGGCTGGACCTCGCTCTCGCTGGCCTCCACCGCCACCAGTGCGCCGCCGGGCAGTTCCTGCATGAGCTGGGCCCGGTGGGCGGTCAGCTTGACCGCGTCCTTCAGCGACAGCACGCCGGACACGTGCGCGGCGGCCAGTTCACCGGCGGAGTGACCCAGCACATAGTCCGGGCGCTGCCCCCAGGACTCCAGCAGCCGGAAGAGCGAGACCTCCATGGTGAACACCGCGGACAGTGTGAACTGCATCTGGTTCAGCAGTTTCGCGTTGACCGAGCCTTCGGCCGCGAACATGACGTCGTGCAGCGGCCGGTCCAGGTAGCGGTCGAAGGTGTCACTGACCTCGTCGAAGGCCCAGGCGAAGGTCGGGAAGGCTTGGTACAGCTCGCGGCCCATGCCGGCACGCTGGATGCCGCCACCGGGGAACAGGAAGGCGGTCTTCCGGCCCGGGCGCACGGTGCCCAGCGCGACCCCGGGCGCCGGCTTCGCGGCCGCCAGGGCGGCGAGCCCGGCCAGCAGCTCGTCGCGGTCGGCACCGGCCACCACGGCCCGGTGCGGCATCGGGATCCGCGACGTCACCAACGAGTATCCGACATCGATCGGGTCAAGCTGGGGGTGCTCGTTCAGGTACGACAGCAGCCGCTCGGCCTGATCGGGAACCGCCTCGCGGGTCCGCGCGCACAGCAGCAGGGGCGGTGTGACCGCTGCCTTCCTGCGCTCTTCGACCGGGCCGGCCACCTCGGCCGCGGACGCGACCGGTGCCGGTGCCTCCTCGAGGATGGCGTGGGCGTTGGTCCCGCTGAGCCCGAACGCTGACACGCCGCCCCGGCGCGGGTGGCCGTTGACCGGCCAGTCGATGGTTTCGGCGAGAAGCCGCACGTTTCCGCTCGACCAGGCGACGCCGGTCGTCGGCTCTTCCGCGTATCGCGACCTCGGCAGCTTTCCGTTGCGCAGCGCCATCGTCATCTTGATGACACCGGCGACGCCTGCGGCCGCCTGGGCGTGGCCGATGTTTGACTTCACCGACCCCAGCCACAGCGGCCGGTCGGCAGCGCGGTCCTGCCCGTAGGTGGCCAGCAGCGCGTTGGCCTCGATCGGGTCGCCGAGTGTCGTGCCGCTGCCGTGGCCCTCCACGGCGTCGACATCGGATGGTCGGAGGCCGGCGACGGCCAGCGCCCGCCGGATCACCCGTTCCTGTGCCGGTCCGCTGGGCGCGGTCGGACCGTTGGACATGCCATCCTGGTTGACGGCGGTGGCCCGGACGACGGCCAGGATCTCGTGCCCGTGTTGCCTGGCGTCCGACATGCGTTCCAGCACGACCACGCCGACGCCCTCGCTCCAGCCGTACCCGTCGGCGGAGTCGGCGAACGACTTGCACCGGCCGTCGACCGACGAGCCACTGGTGTGCGCGAACGGCTCCGGTGAGAAGAGCAGCGTCACACCGCCGGCCATGGCCAGCGAGCAGTCGCCCTTTCGCAGCGCCTGGGCGGCCATGTGCAGCGCGACCAACGACGAGGAGCATGCGGTGTCGACCGAGATCGCCGGCCCTTCAAGGCCGAGTGTGTACGCCACCCGGCCGGTCACCATGCTGCCCAGCGCACCGGTTCCGCGGAAGAAGACGTTCTCCGGCGCCAGCGCGCTCGGCCCGGGATCGTAGATGCAGCCCATGGTGCCGGCGAACACGCCGGTCGAGCTGCCCCTCAACGACAGCGGGTCGACGCCGGTACGCTCCAGCGCCTCCCAACACACCTCCAGCAGCATGCGCTGCTGCGGGTCCATCATCATCGCCTCATTCGGGCTGATCCCGAAGAACGCGGCGTCGAAGTCGGTGGCGTCGTGCAGGAACCCGCCTTCCGCTCGCCTGCCGGCGGCGGCGAGCGCCCGGTTCCAGTAGTCCATGTCCCACGACCGGTTGGTGGGAAACGCGGATACCCCGTCACCGCCGGAGGTCACCAGCTGCCACAGATCCTCGGGCGACGACACGCCCCCCGGGTAACGGCAGGCCATCCCGACGATCACGATGGGATCGTCGGCGGCTTCCATGACGACGACCGGGCCACCGCCGGTCGTCTCGGCCAGCTCTCCGAACAGCTCGTGGTACAGGTAGGCAGCGAGATCGCGAGCCGTCGGGTGGTCGAAGATGACGGTGATACGCAGGTCGAGCCCGGTGGCGATGGCCAGCCGGTTACGCACCTCGACGGCGATGAGCGAGTCGAACCCGAGCTCCTTGAAGACGCGGTCGACGTCGATGCGCTCCGGCGAGCTGTGGCCGAGCCCCGCGGCGACGTGGACCAGCACCAGCTCCTGCAGGGCGGTGAGCCGCTCAGACACCGCGAGCGGGCCGAGGCGGTCGAGCAGCGAGTCCGTGCCGGCCTGCCGGGCCGCGGCCCGGCGGCCCGGCGGAACAAGACCGCGCAACAGGTCCGGGACCCGGTCGGGCTCACCGCGCAACGCCGCCAGGTCCAGCCTGATGGGTACGACCAACGACCTGTCGGTGGTGGCGGCGGCGTCGAACAGCGCAAGTCCGTCCGCCTCGGACAGTGCGGCTCTGCCGCTTCGGTCGCCGCCCATGCCGTCGGCGAGCGCCCACTGCCCCCAGGCCAGCGATTGCGCGACCAGCCCGGCAGCCCGCCGGTGAGCGGCCAGCGCGTCCAGGAACGCGTTGGCGGCGGCGTAGTTTCCCTGCCCTGGCGCGCCGAACACGCCGGCCGCGGAGGAGAACAGGACGAAGGCGGTCAGGTCCCGGTCCTTGGTCAGGTCGTGCAGATGCCACGCGGCTTCGGCCTTCGCCGCGAACACGGTGTCGATCCGGTCCGGGGTCAACGCGGAAATCACTCCGTCGTCGAGGACGCCCGCGGCGTGTACCACCGCTGTCACTTCGCGGGAGGCCAGCAGCTCCGCGGCGGACCGCCGGTCGGCGAGGTCACAGGCCACGATCTCGACCTCGGCTCCCGAAGCGGCCAGTTCGGCGGCGACCGCCGCGGCACCTGGCGCCTTGTCGCCGCTGCGGCTGACCAGCAGCAGACGGCGCACGCCGTGCCGCGCCACGAGGTGGCGTGCCGTGGCTCGGCCGAGTGCTCCGGTGCCGCCGGACACCAGCACGGTGCCGTCCCACACCGGCTCCTGTGCCGCTGCCGCCGCTGGCTGCGGCGCGCGGGCGCGGGCCAGCCGCGCCACCAGGGTCCGGTCTCCGCGCAGGATCACCTCTGTCTCGCCCGAGGCGACGATGGCGGTCACCAGGTCACGCGCGCGTTGCTCGTCGTCGGTGTCGACCAGGAAGACGCGCCCCGGGTACTCGGAACGGGCGGTGCGGAACAGGCCGTGCGCGGCGGCGGCGCCCAGGTCTGGCACACGCTCGCCAGGCAACGCCTGGGCCCCGACGGTGAGCAGCACCAGGCGGGTGGAGGCGAAGCGGTCGTCGTCGGACCACCGCTGGAGTACGGCCAGCGCCCGATGGGTCGCCGCACGAGCGGCGGCGACGTCGGCGCCACCGGGCAGTCGCAGCACCACCACATCCGCGGCGACTCCCGCCTCCGGTGTCTCCTCGAAGTCGGCGACCGACACGCGGGCCGGGCCCGGCAATGTGATCGGCAACCAATCGACCTGGAAGAGCGAGTCCGCGATCCGGTCCACAGCGGACTGTCCAGCGGCAGCCAGGTGTTCGGGGCTCACCGGGCGCAGCATCAGTGACCCGACTGACGCGACAGGCATGCCTTCGAGGTCGGCGAGTTCGAGAGAGACGGTCGTGGCGCCGTCGCTCGCGCCAGCGGTGTCGGTCGCACCGTGCAGCGGAGTGATCCGCACCCGCACGGCCGCCGCGCCGGAGGCGTGCAGCTCCACATCGGACCAGGAGTAGGGCAGCGACAGCTCGTCGCCGCCCACCGCTTTGCCGTGGCCGGGGTCGAGCGTGCCGATCGCGTGCAGCGCGGCGTCGAACACGGCCGGGTGCAGCCCGAACGGGTCCGCTCCGAAGCGGGCGTGCTCCGGCAGGCTCACCTCGGCGAAAACCTCGTCGCCCCGGCGCCAGGCCCGCCGCAACCCCTGGAACACCGGCCCGTAGACAAGGCCGCCCAGGTCGGCCAGCTCCTCGTAGGTGCCGTCGATCGGCAACGGTACGGCGCCGGCAGGCGGCCAGGCGGCCAGCGTGAACGTCGCGGGGTCACCGGCGACGGCCAGCACGCCCGTGGCTTGCCGGACCCACACTTCCGCATCGGTCGGCGCGCTGGCGCACGAGAAGATGCCGACGGTGCGGGTACCCGCCGCGTCGGGCGCGCCCAGCACCACCTGTACCCGCACGCTGCCCTCCGTCGGCAGCACCAGCGGCGCATGCAGGATCAGCTCCCGGAGTCGGGGGCACCCCGCCCGCTCCCCCGCGGTGATCGCCAGCTCGACGAGTGCGGTACCGGGGAACAGAACCGTGCCGCCGACGGTGTGGTCGGCCAGCCAGGAGTGCGTCGCGAGCGAGATGCGCCCGGAGAGCATCAGCCCATCGGAGTCGGCCAACACGGTAGCGGCGGTGAGCATCGGGTGGTCGATGGCTCGCAGGCCGAGGGAGGTCGGGTCGTGGTCGGTTGTAGAGGTTTCCAGCCAGTAGCGCTGGTGTTGGAAGGCGTAGGTGGGCAGCGGGATGTGCCGGGCGGGGTGGCCGGCATACACGGCCGTCCAGTCGACTGATGCGCCATGCACGTGCAGCCGGGCCAGAGCCGTCACCGCGGAATGCGGCTCGGGCCGGTCCTTGCGCAACACCGGCACCAGAACAGCGTCCTGGCCCAGACACTCCCCCGCCAAAGCAGTCAACGTAGCGTCCGGACCCAGCTCCACGAACCGGGTCACGCCCTGCCCAGCGAGAGTAGCCACCCCGTCGGCGAACCGGACCGGCTCACGCACCTGACGCACCCAATACCCGGGGTCACACAACGCCTCAGGCGCGGCAACCCGACCAGTCAGATTCGACACCACCGACAACGTCGGTGCGGCATAGGACAACGACTCGGCCACCCGGGCGAACTCGGCAAGCATCGGCTCCATCCGCACCGAATGAAACGCATGCGACACCGGCAACCGCTTCACCCGCCGACCCAAGCCCACGAAATGAGCCTCGACCGCGGCAACCGGCTCCTCGTCACCAGAGACCACCACCGAGCCGGGACTGTTCACCGCCGCGACATCCACACCCGAACTCAGCAGCCCACGAACTTCCGTCTCGGAGGCTTGGACCGCGGCCATCACACCGCCAGTCGGCAGGGATTGCATCAACCTGGCCCGAGCGGCCACCAGACGGCACGCATCCGGCAACGACCACACACCGGCCACGTGAGCCGCCGCCAACTCACCAACCGAATGCCCCAACAAAAAATCAGGGACCACACCCCACGACTCCAACAACCGGAACAACGCCACCTCGACCGCGAACAACGCCGGCTGCGCCCAACCAGTCAGATCCAACAGCCCGCCGGAACCGTCGGCGATCACCTCACGCAACGGGCGGTCCAGATGCGGGTCAAGCTCGGCACACACGCCGTCGAACGCCTCCGCGAACGCCGGGAACGCCTCCAGCAGCCCTGAGCCCATGTTCAGCCGTTGCGCGCCCTGACCGGCGAACAAGAACCCGGTCAAACCACCACCAGCGGTGCCCTGAACGGCACCAGGCTCCCCGTCGACAAGCGCGGCCAACCCACGCAACAACTCGTCACGGCCGGCACCGACAACCACGGCACGGTGCTCGAACGCCGACCGCGAGGTGGCCAGGGACCAACCCACGTCTACCGGATCCAGTTCGCCACGCGCGGCAACGAACTCCAACAACCGAGCGGCCTGCGCCCGCAACGCCGGCCCAGAAACACCAGACACCGGCCACGCCACCACACCAGACCCGACGACCGGCTCCGCCACTGGCCCTGGCGCCGCCACAGGCTCCGGCGCCTCCTCCACGATCACGTGCGCGTTCGTCCCGCTCAAACCGAACGACGACACCCCAGCCCGCCGCAACCGACCAGCAGACGCCGGCCACGACCGC
>NZ_JBHLUH010000096.1:0-952 GCF_042433955.1 Phytohabitans kaempferiae
CACCGGCAACCGCTTCACCCGCCGACCCAAGCCCACGAAATGAGCCTCGACCGCGGCGACCGGCCCCTCGTCACCAGAGACCACCACCGACCCAGGGCTGTTCACCGCCGCGACATCCACACCCGAACTCAGCAGCCCACGAACTTCCGCCTCGGACGCCTGGACCGCGGCCATCACACCACCGGACGGCAGGGCCTGCATCAACCTGGCCCGAGCCGCCACCAGACGGCACGCATCCGGCAACGACCACACACCGGCCACATGAGCCGCCGCCAACTCACCAACCGAATGCCCCAACAAAAGATCAGGGACCACACCCCACGACTCCAACAACCGGAACAACGCCACCTCAACCGCGAACAACGCCGGCTGCGCCCAACCAGTCAGATCCAACGACCCGCCCGAACCGTCAGCGATCACCTCACGCAACGGACGGTCCAGATGCGGGTCAAGCTCGACACACACGCCGTCGAACGCCTCCGCGAACGCCGGGAACGCCTCCACCAACCCCGAGCCCATACCCAACCGCTGCGCACCCTGACCAGCGAACAAGAACGCCGTCAAACCACCACCAGCGGTGCCCTGAACGGCACCAGACCTGCCGTCGACAAGCGCGGCCAACCCACGCATCAGATCGTCGCGGTCGGTGCCGACCACCACCGCACGGTGCTCGAACGTCGACCGCGTCGTGGCCAGCGACCAGCCCACCTCCACCGGATCCAGCTCGCCACGCCCAGCCACGAACTCCAGCAACCGCGACGCCTGCGCCCGCAACGCCGCCGCGCACTTGCCCGACACCACCCACGGCACGAGCCCGCCAGACAACGACGAGCCAGCCGGCTCCGCCGCCTCCGGGGCTTCTTCCACGATCACGTGGGCGTTCGTCCCGCTGAACCCGAACGACGACACCCCAGCCCGCCGCAACCGACCAGCAGACGCCGGCCACGACCGC
>NZ_JBHLUH010000097.1:0-9067 GCF_042433955.1 Phytohabitans kaempferiae
ATCCTGGCTCTCCTCCTGACCGCCGTCACCGATACAGCAGTACCGGCGCATCCCACCGTCCAGCGTGCCGGAGACCGAGATCGTGCCGTTGACGTTCACCTGGCCGGTCGGCGTCGGCCAACTCCCCGACGGCGGCGGAGTGGTCGGCGGCGGCGTGGTGGGCGGGGGAGTGGTGGGCTGCCCGGTCGTGGGCGGCGGGGTCGTGGGCGGCGTGGTGCCCGAGTCGTTGACGCTGATGTCGTCGAAGCGGGCGCTCGCGTACCCGGTGAAGAGCCCGATCCGCCCGGCGGAGACCGCGGTGTTGGTGGCGCTGCCCACCAGCGAGCCGTCGACGTAGCCGGAGATCGTGCTGCCGCTGGTGTCGATCCGCAGCGTGTACCAGGTGCCGGTCGAGACCGTACGGTTGACGCCGGCCAGCACGGTGACCGAGCTGCCGTTCATGTACTGCAACTCGACCCGGTTGGCGTTGGTGAGGGCGAGCCGGTACATCTTGGTCGAGCTGCTCACGCGCGAGGCGAGGGCGACGACGCTGCCGCTGCCACCGAAGGCGAGGGGCTTGACCCGTCCCTGTACCGAGTAGTTGGTCCAACCGGTGTCGCCGGCGAACTGGCGGGCCCGGTCGGTGCCGGTGTTGGACTGCTGGAACGTCTGCGAACCGTCGGAGGTCAGGCTCCAGTCACCGCCCGACTTCGACCAGCCGGAGCTGCCGGACTCGAAGTTGGCGGAGAAGAGCGTGGCGGCGGACGCGTTGGGTACGGTCAGCACGAAGACGCCGGCGGTGGCCGCCGCGACCGTCCCCGCGGCGACCGCGAGTCTTGTTCGTCTGGACATGGGGCTCCTTTGTGGGGTGTGGGCCTTTCAGATGCGGGCGCCGAGGTTGGGATAGGCGGTCGGTCGGAGGAAGTCGGAGCTGCGGATGCTGCCGTCCGCGTTGCGCGGTCCGGTCAATGTGGACGAGTTGGTGCTGGCGAGGTCGGCCGCGCTCCAGGAGCTCTTGATGTTCCAGGAGTTGCCGGACGCGGTGACGCCGGAGCCGAGCGATACGCCGGTGCCGTTGGAGACGGCGAGGTTGCCGGTCAGCCGCGAGGTGGAGTTGGCGAACTTGAAGCCCCCGTCGCCGTTGCGCCACGCGCTGTTGCGCTCGACGGTGATGGTGCCGGGATTGCCGTTGTCGATGATCCCGCCCACCGCGTTGTCGAAGGCGAAGCTGTTGCGGATGGTGTGGTTGGCCGGCGGGTCGGGGTCGCCGCCGCCCATCTTGAAGCCGTTGCCGTCGCCGACGTAGTCGGGAAGGCCCCACCGGTTGAAGCCGTTGCCCCACGCCGCTGACCCCTCGATCAGGATCGGCGAGGTGAAGAGCCAGGCGTCGAAGCCGTCGTCCGAGTTGTTCCAGAGCCGGGCGCCGCGCACGACGTTGCCGGTGCCCGAGCCCTCTTTGATGGCGAGGCCGTCTGCGCTCTCGCCGTTCTTGCGCGGGTCGCGGTTGCCGTACGCGTCGAGGTTGAGCACCTGGTTGTTACTCGACGCGCCCTGGATCTGGAGCCCCGACTCGTAGTTGTCGCGGGTCACGAGGCGGTCGAAGATGTTGTTGTTGCAGTCGCGGCAGAAGATGGCGTACGGCCCGTGGATGATCTCCAGCCCGCGGAAGCGCCAGTAGTCCGCCTCGATGTGCAGCACGCCCCGCTCGAGGTTAGGGATGCTGCCGCCGATCGGTGCCGGCGTGTGCGGCAGGTTCTCCCCGTCGAGCACGACCCGCTCACCGTTGTAGTTGGTGACCGTGTACGGGTTGGCGGCCGTGCCGTCCTTCATGATCCGTACGTTGGTGCTGAACTGGTAGGTGCCCGCCCGCAGCGCGATCGTGGTGCCCGGCGTGGCGACCGCGACCGCGCGGGCGAGGGTCGCGAGCGGGGCGCTGAGCGTGCCCGCGTTGGCGTCGTTTCCGTTTGGCGCCACGATCAGCGAGTTCGACGGCGGCGGCGCGGTGGTGGGCGGTGGCGCGGTGGTGGGCGGAGGCGCGGTGGTCGGTGCCGCCGTCGTGGGCGCTGCCGTGGTCGGGGCCACCTGGCCGGTGCAGACGGTCCCGTTGAGGGTGAAGCTCGCCGGCACCGGGTTGGCCGAGTTGTTCCACGTGCCGTTGAAGCCGCCGCTGACGGTGCCGCCGGTCGGGATCGACGCGGTGTAGTCGGCGTTGCGAGCGGTCACGGTGCCACTCGCCGGGCTCGCGGTGAAGCCCCACGACTGCGTGATCGCCTGGCCCGCGGTGAACGACCAGGTCAACGTCCAGCCGTTGATGGGGTCGCCGTAGTTGGTGATGGCGATGTTGGCGCCGAACCCGCCCGACCACTGGGCCGCGATCGAGTACGTGACCTGGCAGCCTGCGGCCGCCTGCGCCGAAACGGCGGTCACCAGGGCGGCACCCCCGGTGGCGGCCGCCACGCCCGCGACGACGGCGGCCCGCCACCGTCTGCCGAACCGGATGCGCTGAGTCATGCTCCAACCTCCTGATGACTGCGTGGGGAAAGCGCTTTCCGAGCGTAGCGATATATATCCATATAGTCAAACTTGCAGTGGTTGTCGGTGCGTGCCGGTGGCGGGTCACTCGCCGGCGAGGTGCGGGAAGTGGGGGCCGCACTGTGGTAGACGTCGCGGGCGTCGCGCGGATAACGAAAACTTTGGTCGGAGTGCGGCGCCGGATCCGCCCGCGCTCCGCGCACCGCTCGTGCGTGCTGCTTGTGCTGTTCGTTCTTTGCGCTGCTCGTGCTGCTTGCGCCCCCGCGGATGTTGATGGGGCGCACGACGCGAACGCGGGTTCGGCGTGACGCCGCGCGAGCCGCCCCTTTCGGTGATGAGCATGGGATGTGCGACGACATTCCGGACGAAACCTGCGGCAGACACCATGGTCACCGCCACAGAACCCATGATCATCCCACCGGGTCCACGGTGGCCGACGCAAACCATTGTGGACAGATCCACAAACCGAAAGATCTACTAGAAGATCGTTCTGGGCTACCGCGATGCCCGTCGTGCTCCAGACCGTCGCTCCCGCGGCCTCGCCCTCCGCGGTTTGACGCCTTTCGGGGTCAGGGTCTCGGGCCCGTCCGCGACGGCCCCTGCGGACAGCTGCTTTCTGCCGGTTTGTTCGGTTCGGCAAGCTCCGTGAGCAGGGCCACGCTCAACGGGCACCTATAGAGTTTCGGGGGTGGAGGTGGTCGCGCGGCTGGACCGCGATCGGACGTACCGACAACATCCCTGATGTTGCTGCCTCCTGCTGCGGACGAGACAGCAAACTCCCTGATTTTGTTGTCACGCGCCGCGCGCGTCGCCGGTCCAACGAACCATCCCGACCGATCGCGAAGCCGAGGCAGTGTGTCGGCGGCGGACGGGCGCGCGCCCGGCGACGCGGCGCGAGCTGGGCGCGTCGGTGCGCCCAGCTCGACAGCTTTCTTGAACGCGGACCCGACCTGCCGCCCGGGCGGCCCGGGCTGGTCGCGAGCTAGCCCGGGACCAGGGCCCGCGCTGGGCCAGGGCGGGATCGTGGGGACGCGGAGGGTGCGGCTGCGGGAGCAGCGGCCGCGAGCACGGCGGGCATCGCGGCAGCTCTCCTCTGCCACACCAGAATCGAACCGTAATGGAAAGCGCGAACCTCGACCCCGAAAGCTCTCGATCGGTCGCCTGGGTGTGGCTAGCCAGAGGCTTCTCCGCTTCCCCAGAGTGAGCACCTGGCCGACCGGGACACGTACTCCACCTCCGGGCGGCACACAGCTGCACGCATCCGGCAGTCCACAGTAGATCGTCTAGGATTCGCGCCACGTCAGGTGTGAAGGCCGCCCCTGGTTCGCCGCTCTCCTGGCGGTCGCCTCACGGATCGCCCGGCGAAGGGCCTGGCGCGTCGTCAGGTTGTCGAGGGCGGCGGTGCACCTTTTGGTGTGCGGCTTCGGTGTTGGCACGCTGCTCTGGCCGTCCTCCAGAGTCTGGCCAGCAGAGACACGAGGATGACCTGTGCTGCGGCTGTGAGGCACCACCAAGCGACATGGAAAAACAGCCATGTCAGTTCGTCGTCCAGTACGAGGTCTGCGAGGCCAGCCGCGATGAACGAGAAGGGCCCCAGCAGGAAGCTCATGGGTAGGCATAGCACCCAGAGGGAGAGGTAGGCGCCGTAATTGTCGGCTCCGGGCCAGTACGCGACAATTGCCAGCGTGAGCACGGCAGCCAGGTACACCGCCGCGCCAACGGCACCGGGTCCCCTTGGGATGGTCATTGTCGCCTTTCAGATCACGTAGGTGGGCCGGCGTGAGACGTGGCGGTTCGGAGTCGTCGGCGCGTCTGGCGAGTCGGGCGCGGCCTCTGGTTGGCAATGCACTGTTTGTGAGGACAAGTGAAGATCGTGTGGCGGCCGCTGGACACAGCGTAGACGCCGTGGTTGTTGGCGGAGTTCGGCGCTGGGGTTCGCTGTGATGGCGGCGGTGAAGCCGCTCCGGCCGGCGCGTGCGTTTCCGCTCGCGCTGGTGTCTGATGTGGACCCGCGGTCCGTGGGCAGTCGGTCGCAGCCGCCAGCGTCGCTGCTGTCTGGGGGAAATCGCTGTCGGACAAGTACGACGCTGCGAGGGCGATGCATCTACCGGCCTGATCGAGGTCATCTCATCGCGGGTCAGCGAAGACGCGGCGGATCCCTGTGGATGACGGCAGCGGAATCTGATCAGAGCGGAGCGCCGCCGAACGAGATCTCGTTGCCCTCGGGATCGCGGTAGGTAACGTGGCGTACACCGTTGGCGTAGGTCTCGCGCTTGGAGGGCTCGATGCCCCGGCTGGCGATCTGGGCAAGGCGTGTGTCGAAGTCGTCGACGAAGACGGTGAGTATCGCGTGACCGGCGTGCTCGGGCCGGTGTTCGACGGCCACCGACCGATGTTCGGCAAGCTCCCACACGGCCTCTGTGTCGCTGGCGATGAACGTCGGCGAGGTGCCGAACAGCTTCTCGTACCAGGTCAGCGCCGCCGAGTAGTCATTGACTGGGATTCCCGCGTACAGGTCAACTGCCATGCCGCGATGCTAGTTGATCAGAGTGGGTTGCCGCTCGGCGAGCGCATCCGGCACTGCTGCGATCGTGAGCCAGCCATTACCACCGTCGCGACCAGATCGCCCATCAACTAGCATCTATGCAATGAACCCGGGATGTCGTATTTTGCCTTCGTCTCGGCCCTTCCCGGGCAGCCCGCAACAAAGTGCGTGACAGGAAGTCGCCGGCTGGTGGCTTTCAACGTCCACAACAGCTTGTTATTGCGGAAGGAGAACGGCGTTCGAATGCCTCCCTCGAACGCCGTTACGGCGCCCAATCCGGAGGGCGAGGGTCGCGCCCTCACTCCTAGAGGATTCCAGCCTGTAGGTAGAGTCTGACGTCGTCATCCGCCAGGTCCAGCGCGATCTCGACCCAGACCAGCGACGGATTCCCGGGGGTCCGCAAGGTTGTGGCTGAGCGGCGTATTTGCTTGACGGATCCTGCGGCCAGCCCTCGACGTGCGCGAACGGGAGTCCGAGCGTCTCGAACGTTTCGGCATCGGCGAGCCTGTCGACAGCCAGGAACTCGTCAATGCACGGCCACTTCGCCTGGAAGTACATGTGAAAGGAGTCGGTCGTCAATTGGACATAATGCGAGTATCTCACCGTTTGGTTCAGTGCATTGCGGAAAGGGCAGTTGATAAGTGCGCAGCAGTCCGTCAAGAGACTTTCCCTCGCTTCCCGGACATGCCCGTGGATCGCGAGGACCGCCTTTGGCGGAATGCCATGCCACGAATGACAGGCTGGCCACGACCAGTGTGGCGGCGATGACAACTATCGCTCTGCGCCGGCGACGTCCTTACGGATGGAGACTCGGCACGATCGGCCGACGCTTACCTTACGTCCTTGCCCCTCGGCGACACTGTGCACGATGCCGAGGGGCGGTTCGCGGAGGTGGCCGACTTCTCGACATGGCAACCGGTCACGGGCGACTGATTCGCGGGCCGGCATGCGGCTGTGCGGCTGGTTTGGCGGGTTGTCGAGGTGTTTGCCGGCATGGTGTGGTCGTGCGCTCCGCGCGGCGTGACCTCGCTCACCGATCCTCCACGGGGTGGCGCGAAAGGGGTGCGGAGGGTAATCGTGGATGCTCAGCCCGCGGTGCCGGCCTCGGTGGGACCGGCACCGACCCCAAGAGGAGGCCGCGATGCACAACATCCGCGCCGCTACCGACAGCGGTGTCCGCCGCTGCGAGCAGTGCGCCCGCCCCTTGCCAGCCCTGCACAAGAACGAGTACACCCCGGCCCGCGCGCATTACGTCGCGGAGCTGGGAGTCTGCCTCTGCGCCCACGGCTTGGCCGATGGCGTCGAGGTGCCCGAGCGGGCACCGTCGCTGCTGTAGCCGCCCGTCGCGATCCCGGACAGCCGACGCCGCCGGTGTGCCGCCGACACCGGCGAGGCGTCCGCCGGGCGCCGCTTCAGTGCCCGCCCCGTTCCGGAAAACCAGGTTGCCCCCACCGACACGCACCGGCCACGCTGCCGGTGTGCGGATGCATGACGGCCAGTTGACGATCACGCCGCGTCCCGGGGCGGGGGTTACGTGTCCAGCACCGCCCAGACGACCTTGCCGCCCTCGATGGCCAGGCTGCCCCACTGGCGGGCGACCGCCTCGACCAGCGTCAACCCGCGCCCGGCGGTCGCGCTCACCGGCACGTCGCGGCGGACGGGCGGCTCGGTGCTGCCGTCGCGTACGGCGATGTGCAGGTAGCGCCCGCGCAGCGAGATCCGGAGTCGCATCATCGTGTGCGCGTGGGCGACCACGTTGTTGACCAGCTCGGTGGCCACTGTGCACGCTGGCGCCACGTGTCCGGGCAGGTCCCACCGCAGGCACGCCTCGGTGACCACCTCGCGGGCCCGCCGCCCGGCGCCGGTCACCGGCAGCAGGTCCTCACTCAGTGACGGTGTCGCCGGGAGGCCGCCCAGCTCCAGTGAGCGTACGGCCGCCCCCACGCTCGGCAGCATCGGCAGATGGCGGGCGACCGACTGGGCGTTCAACAGTTGGGCGGTCGCCGGCTCGGCGCCGCAGAGCAGCATCGGCACCGCCGGCCACATCGCCGCCTTCCGCGCGACGGCCAGGAAGACGGTGAGCGCGTCCTCCTCGGCCAGGCGCATGCCGGAGAGGTCGACCAGGAGCACCGGCGGTTGCTCGGCGAGGCACTTCAGCAGGCAGGTGTGCACCGCGACGGCGCCGGCCAGGTCCAGCGTGCCGACGATCCGCACCACCGTGTGCGATTCCTGATCGTCTGTCAGGCACTGGATGTCTGTCGGCATCGCACTCTCAATGTCCGCCGGGCCTTTGCTGGGTACCCGCCGTTCACCTGGGAAAACGTGATCACGGTCAGGCTCCCGCGCGTCCTGCTCCAACACGGGGATGACCCTCGCCGCCGAAATGGAACGCGTCGCCCAGCGCCCCGCACACCATGGCCGCCCACCGTCACATCGGCATGCGGGCTGGTGTGGACCGGCGCCGGAAACGCGTCAGCACCGTCGATGTCCAGGCTCTCCGCATTGACGGTTTCCAGCTTATCCACTGTGGAGCGATGCGTTTCGCTCCGGGCCTCCGACCGCTCGGCGCGAAGGAGGTTGACAAACCGCGCCGCCCGCTGGTCGAGATGCGCGCTGTCGACGAGCGTGGCGGCCTTACGAAAAATCGCCTCTGGTCGCGCGAATTGGAATTGATAAAGTGTTTCCGGGTCGAAGAACGCTGGGCATTCCTCCGGCCGCGCGCCGAACGCATACGGGTAGGGCGTGCCGACCCGGCGCATATGACCGGCCTCGAGGCGCGGGTCCGGAGGTGTCATCGGGTCATCACGCTACCGCACGCCAGGCGGCGTCCCGAGCGTCCCACGGCGGCGATCATGACCCGTCGTGGGCGCCGTGAAGGAAAGCCCTCCGCGCGCCGGGTCGCGGCCCCGCCGATTCTCGATAGGGTCTGTGCGAAGGGACTGGTCGATGGATGACGACTTCGATCTCCGGGCCGGGGCGCCGCGTCGCGGCACCTCGCGGGTCGTGATCTCCGGGGTGATCGGCATGGCGGTGGGCGACATCCGCGCCGCCCCCTTGGTCGCTGTCCGGGGCCGGGCCACGCGCGACGGCGCGGCTCCGCCAAGCCTGCCCGCGGCTCCGCCAAGCGCCCTCGGTCGGGGCCGGGCCCGATGCGGCATGGCCGGCGAGGCGTGCTGATGGGGCGCCACCTGCGGTGCGTCGCGGCGCACGAGCCGCCGCTGGCGGTCGTGCGGGTCACCGGCCGGCTCACCCTCCGCGGCGCCGCCCGGCTGCGCGTCGCCCTTCTGAAAAGCCTGGCCGAGCAGCCGTTCGCCGTGCTGGTCGACGTGGCCGGGATGGCCGTCGACGAGGATATGAGCCTCACCGTGTTCATGGCGGCGGCCCGGCACGCGGCCGCCTGGCCGGCCGCGCCGATCATCCTCTGCTCGGCGTCGCCGGAGGCGCGGGCGGCGCTCTGCCGCGTCGGCGCCGACCGGCACGTCACGCTCTGCGCCGACCTCGACCAGGGCCGCGCCGTCGCCGCCCGCCGCGAGCTGCCGGAGCAGGTACGCGACCAGCTCAGCGCCAGCCCGACCTCGGTGCCGGCCGCGCGGCGCATGGTCACCGCGCTGTGCGAGCGCTGGGAACTGTCCGGTGTGGTCAGTCCGGCCCGCCTGGTCATCAGCGAGCTGGTCGCCAACGCGGTCCGCCATGCCGGCACGTCCGTCGAGCTGACCATCACCCGTAGCCGTCGGCACCTGCACCTGGCCGTCCGCGACTACCACCGGCAGCGCTCGCCGGTGCGCCGCCCGCCGGCCGAGAGTGAGCCCGACCGGCGGGGCCTGCTGCTGGTCGAGGCAGTCTCGGCAAACTGGGGCTGCACGCTGCTGCCCGACGGCAAAGTCACCTGGGCGAGCCTGTCGCGCGCGCCCCGTCCGGTGCCACGCGCCTGACGGCCCGGCTCACAGGCGATCGTCGATACCGATGAGGGCGTCGCCCGCGCCGCCGGTGGCGACGGGCTGTTGCAGCGGC
>NZ_JBHLUH010000098.1:0-5040 GCF_042433955.1 Phytohabitans kaempferiae
CTGGGCCAGGGCGGGATCGTGGGGACGCGGAGGGTGCGGCTGCGGGAGCAGCGGCCGTGAGCACGGCGGGCATCGCGGCAGCTCTCCTGTGCCACACCAGAATCGAACCGTAATGGACAGCGCCAACCTCGACCGCGAAAGATCTCTAGTACCCGTGCACGTCCATGCAGACTCCGACTGTCGGGTATGGACTGTCGAGCCCGTAGCGCCAGACCAGCCACACGCAGTGCAGGAAGACGCCGATCAGGTCGAGCAGGTCGTGGTTGCTCTCCGCGTTGGGTACGGCGAGGTCCCGCGCGCACTGGCCCAGCGCGACGGCGTCGTCGCGCGGCACTCTCGTCGAGCACGGCTCGATGGCGCCCAGCAGCCTGGCCTTGGCCGCCTGGACCTCGGTCCTGCTGGCCGTCGTCGCCGTCGTGCTGGCCGCCGCCAACGGGCGTGCGGCCGTCGCCGTTGCCGGTGTGTGGGCGAGCAGCGCCACCGCGGTCGCGACGGCCACCGCGGCTCGGGCTGCCCAGTGCGAGCCCCGAGGATTGTGGATGACGGGCATGGCTGTCTCCGTTCTGGAGATGTCCGGCACGGTGCCGGACATCAGACAGAGACGCGCCGACCGTCACCACCAACGATTTCCGAGTGTCGCAAACGCGACAGTCGGCCACGGGCGTGAAACCAATGTTCGGCCGGGTTTCGGCACGACTGTGTCGCGATCTGCGTCGAGGTTCTGGCAGATGGTGATCTGGTTGGGTCGTTAGCCAGGTTGGTCCATTAGGGTCGGTGGATGAATCCAGTTCTCGCCGCCAGTGCCTTCGATTCATTGCGCCTGGATGCTGTGCCGGATCAGGAGGCGTTGCGCCGGGTTTACGAGCTGCCCGGCGATGCGGCTGTACGGAAGCAGATGACCGAACTGACCGAGCAGACCCGGCAGTTGATCGGCTGCTCCTCGCTGGTTTTCGTCGCCAGTGTGGACGTCGAGGGCAACTGTGATGTTTCCCCGCGCGGCGGTCCTGCCGGGTTCGTCACCGTCCTGGACTCGCGGACGGTGGCGATACCGGACGCGACCGGCAACAAGCGTCTGGACACCTTGGAGAATGTCGTCGCGACCGGGCGGGCGGGGCTGCTGTTCGTCATTCCGGGGCGCACCACGACGCTCAGGGTGAACGGCCGGGCCTGCGTCTCCACTCACCCCGAGCTGCTGTCGCGGTTGACCGCCGTGGGTAAGCCGCCGGCCAGTGCGTTGGTGTTGGGGATCGAGGAGGTCTACCCGCACTGCCCCAAGGCGCTTCTGCGCGGCGCGGTTTGGAAGCCGGAGCAGTGGCTGCCGGCGGACGCCCAGCCGACCTCGGCCGAGGTGACACTGGCTCAGCTACGGATGCCGGAGCTGACGATCGCTGACATCGAGCAGGCGGAGGCGGACGCGCTGAAGTACCGGTACGAGTGACGGGCCGCACAGCGGTGTGTGGAGCACCTCGGTTACCCGCGAGGCAGTTGTCGCATTCGGAGCCCGAGTGGCTTGACGTGGGGTTTGTCCGTCAGTTTCGACACCATGCCTGCTGGTGGGGGCATCGGCTGGCCCGAGACGGAGGCGAGCCGGTGCCGGGACGGCGTTGGGTAGCCGGTGGTGTGTCGCAGATGTTGCTGTCGAACGGATGAGGTGTTGTCACGGTGTGGTGGGCTACCGTTTCGGCGTGGAGTCGGCCGACCCGGCGTTGAGCGTCTTACTTGGCGTTGTCGCCGTCACGAACGGTGGCCTCGGCGTTGCGATGTTGCTGCGTAGCCGCGACCGGTCTGGCGAGGTCCTGTGGCGAGGGCGGCGTCTGGTGGCTCCGCGGCTGTTTGGATGCGCTTTTCTGTTTCTCGGGTTGACGTTCGCCGCTGCTGCTCTGCGCTATTCGGTCTTCGCGTCGCGGAGTGTCGGTACGCTCGTCGCGATTCTGGCGGCGTTCATGTTCGCGGTCGTGGCAACGGTCGCCTTCATGCTGTGGGCGGCGCGGCAGCACTAGCCCCTGCCCTGAACGCATCTACGGCTCGGCTGGGCGGGCGTGCTCGCGTTCACCGCGTCGGCCAGCGACGGCGCAGCCAGCGCCACCGACCGCCAGGACGCCACGTTCCGCGTCACCTCGTCGGCGGCCAACGTGACCACTTGCGCCGGGCGGAGCGCGTGGAGGTCAGCGGTCCCGGCAGTAGCCGAGGCGGTGGTCCGCGCGACGCACGGCCCACACGATGACGAGCAGCGCGAGCGCCCACAGTGGATAGTTCATCGCGATCTTCGAGAACGTCAGCCAACCGACCTCGTTCTGCTCGTACAGCCTTTCCAGCACGACGAACCGGGCCGCGAACACGGCCGCGAGCACGGCGGTGGCGATGTCGTACCGCCGCAGCGACGGACGGTCGTGGCGCCACCACAGGCCGGCGCCCTTCATGGCACTCCAGATCACGCCGACCAGCGGCCGGCGGACCAGGATCGAGAGGGTCAGGATTATGGCCGCCACGCAATACCACCAGATGTCGGCCAGGAAGAAGTCGCGGGCCTCACCGCTGCGCGCGGCGAGGGTGCCGGCCACCGCCACGCCGACGAAGCCGCCGAACGCCGGACGCAAGGGCTGTCGCCGCACCGCGCGCAGCACCGTGATGAGCACGCCGGTGCCGACGGCGACGGCAATCGCGGG
This sequence comes from Phytohabitans kaempferiae, assembly GCF_042433955.1. Taxonomy (NCBI): domain Bacteria; kingdom Bacillati; phylum Actinomycetota; class Actinomycetes; order Micromonosporales; family Micromonosporaceae; genus Phytohabitans; species Phytohabitans kaempferiae. The sequence goes on from NZ_JBHLUH010000098.1 coordinate 2,667, forward strand.
GTAGACGCCCCACAGCGAGTTGGAGATCACCAGCACCGTGGGCGGCAGGGACGACTGGATCAGCCCGGTCAGGCCACCGGTGCGCTCCCACAGCGTCGTCATCGTGGTCGGCGACGCGGTCGCGGCGGGGCGATCGCTCTCCGCGCTGTCCTGCCGCACAGGCTCTCCGGTCATGACATGGCCTCCTCTGCCTCTGCATCGGCCGCGGTGCGGCTCCCCTGCTCGATCGACAGCTTGGCTCGACCCGGGTCGTCGCCGTAGCCGACCAGTAGCCGGTAGGTCATGTCGTCGAGAACGAACCGCGCCTGCTCACTCGGCAGCAGCTCGGCCACCGTCATGGTGACCAGCCCGTGTCGCATGCTCCACAACTGGGCCGCCCAGACCGGCACCAGAGACTCCTGCGCGGCAGAGAAGCGGCCGGCGGCCACGCACCGCTGGATGAGCGCGACCAGCCGCTCGAACGTCTCGGCGCCAAGGTTGTCGTCCTCGGGCGGGCGGTCGATGAACATCGCCTTGTACATGTGTGGGTTTGCCAGGCCACTGGCGAAGAACACCGCGCCGGCCGCGACGAGGTCGGCGACCGGGTCGTCCGAGGCCGCCAGCGCGTCGAGCCGCGCGTTGAGCCGGGCGAAGCCTTCCTCCCGGACCGCCCAACGGATCTCCGCCATGCTCTGGAACCGGCTGAAGACGACCATCGTGGAGGAACCGATCTCGGCGGCGAGCCGGCGACTGGTCAGCGCGGCCGCACCCTCCTCGGCCAACACTCGCGCAGCCGCTTCGACAAGCATCGTCCGCACCCTGGGGTCGGCAGTTCGAGGACTCACACGGAGAGCATACCAGCGTTATATATCGGTGGTATAGAATGCCGCTCGGATCGTCAACGCCCAATGGCACCACCTCGAACGAGGTCGACTATCAGGAGGCTCCCGCGATGCCACAACCCGACCAGGCGGTCCTCGCCGAGGGACTGTACAGGCGCTACAAGGGCAACCGAGCCCTGGACGGGCTCGACCTGGTGGTTCCGTACGGGACGGTCTTCGGGCTCCTCGGTCCGAACGGCGCCGGCAAGACCACCACGGTGCGGATCCTGACCACCCTGCTCCGCCACGACGGCGGCCGGGCGCAGGTCGCCGGCTACGACGTCGATCTCCGTGCTCTTCCTGCCGCTGGCGGTCCGCCGCTACCAGCGCCTCAGCCGCTGAAATACGAAAATCGGCAACGCTCCTAGGGGTCGGGCGGGTCGGCGAGCTGGTTCCACCTCATGTCGGCCGCGCTATCCCCGCAGCTCGACGTGGTCGCCGTTCAGTACCCGGGCCGCCAGGACCGGCGTAAGGAGCGGATGGACTACGAGATCGCCGACCTGGCGGCGTCGATCGCGGCCGCCTTCGCCGAGGACGCGCGCGGCCCGGCCCGGCTGCCGTTCTTCGGGCACAGCATGGGCGCGGCCGTCGCCTACGAGACCGCGCTGGCGCTGATGTCGGCCGGCCACGACGGTCCCGACCACGTCGTGGTCTCCGGCCGCCGCTCGCCGACGCGGCCCGCCGAGGAGCGTGTGCACCTGCTCGACGACGCCGGCGTGCTGCGCGAGCTGCGCAGCCTCAACGGCACCGACAGCCGAGTCCTCGACGACGAGGAGGTCGTCAGGATGACGATGCCGGCGATCCGGGCCGACTACCGCGCGATCGAGGCGTACGCGCGCGGCCAACCCCACCCCGCTCGGCTGCCCGATCACGGCCCTGGCCGGCGACACCGACCCGAAGACCACAGTGGACGATGTACGAGCCTGGGGGGAATTGACGACCGCGGCGTTCGAGTCGCTGGTGCTGCCCGGCGGACATTTCTTCCTGGTCCACCATCAGCAGACCATCTACCAGCTGATTCGATCGTTGGCGGCCAAGGCCGGGTGATACCCCCGTGCACCTGGCCGTGCCGAACGGCCCCACCGGCAAAAAGGGTTTGCCGGTGGGGCCGTTCCATCCGAGGAAGGTCTAGCGCGAGGGACGCCCCGCCCGCCCGTCGGACTTGACGCAGTCCGGTGCCACCCGCGGCGGCCAGGTGCCTGGGCGACGACGAGGAGCTCCTGACGCTGCTACAGACGGTGCCGGAGTCGAAACGGCAGCCGAATCTGCTTTTGGGCGTGGGCGTCCGTCATGCTTTGTGGCAGTCGGTCGGCGCGCGGGAAGGCGCAGGGCTTGTCGTCGGTCCGGATCATCGATGCTCCCGTGATTTACCGTTCCCGTTGACGGACAAAGGACCGGGAGGTTGGTGGGCAATGGCTCGCACACGGCTGTACCTCGTCCGCCATGGCGAACAGGTTCCGGCGTCCGAGTACGCCCCGGAAGGGGGTCTTTCGCCACTGGGTCGCGTGCAGGCC
>NZ_JBHLUH010000099.1:0-15911 GCF_042433955.1 Phytohabitans kaempferiae
ACCGGAGCGGACAGCACAAACTGCTTCTACGGCACCTCCGACATCACCTACAGATAGCACCGGGGAAGGGGGCGCGCGCCACGCGCGCCCCCGGTTCCTCGCCGGGCATCGGCGTGCGCCGATTGACAATGTTTGGACGTCCAACTTAGTCTCACGTCGCGCGGGAGGCGCCCGGCCCCCGCGCGACCTGTACGAACCGCGCGCCCCCACCGCGCGGCCGTCCACCGCGCGGGCTCCCGTCCGGCCCGCGCGTCTGTCCACGAAGGAGCATCATGGCCGGTTTTCTGGGCACAGCGCGGAGGGTCCGATGGCGCCTCGGGGTGGTCGCGGCGGCCACCGCGTCACTGGTCGCCGGGGCCGGCCTGGTGATGGCGACGAACGCGCAGGCGGCGGTGGGCTGCCGCGTGACGTACGCGACGAGCAGCCAGTGGCCCGGCGGCTTCACGGCCAACGTCGGCATCACCAACCTCGGTGACCCGGTCAACGGCTGGAGCCTGGTCTGGACCTTCCCGTCCGGCCAGCGCGTGACCCAGGCGTGGAACGCCAACGTCACCTCCTCCGGCGCCCAGGTGACCGCGACCGACGTCGGCTACAACGGCTCGATCGCCACCAACGCGACCGTCTCGTTCGGCTTCAACGGATCCTGGTCGGGGACGAACAACGCGCCCACCTCGTTCGCGCTCAACGGTGTCACCTGCACCGGCGGCGTCGGGGGTACGACGCCGCCGCCGACCACCACCGCGCCGCCCACGAGCCAGCCGCCCACCACGCGGCCGCCGACCTCGCCGCCTCCCGCGGGCAACGCGATGGCCGCGGTCGCCGCGATGCAGCCCGGCTGGAACCTCGGCAACTCGCTCGACGCGGTCGGCGCGGACGAGACCGCGTGGGGCAACCCGCGGGTCACCGAGGCGCTGCTGAACAACATCCGCGCGCAGGGCTTCAACAGCATCCGGATCCCGGTCACGTGGACCAACCACCACGGCGGTGCCCCCAACTACACGATCGACTCGGCGTGGCTCAACCGCGTGCGCGAGGTGGTCAACTGGGCGCTCGACGACGGCTTCTACGTGATGATCAACCTGCACCACGACTCGTGGCAGTGGATCAACACGATGCCGACCGACCGTACCAACGTGCTCAACCGGTACAACGCGCTGTGGACGCAGCTCGCCGCCGCGTTCCGGGACGCACCGGCGCGACTCAACTTCGAGAGCGTCAACGAGCCGCAGTTCACCGGCAGCTCCGGCGACGCCCAGAACGCGCAGCTGCTGCACGAGCTCAACACCTCGTTCCACCGGATCGTGCGCGCCTCCTGCGGCAACAACGCGACCCGGCTGCTCGTGCTCCCCACGCTGCACACCTCGGCCGACCAGGCCCGCGTGGACGAGCTGGTGACCACGTTCAACGCGCTCAACGACCCCAACCTCATCGCGACCGTCCACTTCTACGGGTACTGGCCGTTCAGCGTGAACGTCGCCGGCGGGACCCGCTTCGACGCCACCACGCAGCAGGACCTGACCGGGCAGTTCGACCGGGTCTACAACGCCTTCGTGGCGCGCAACATCCCGGTGATCATCGGCGAGTACGGCCTGCTCGGCTTCGACCGGCACACCGGCACCATCCAGCAGGGCGAGAAGCTCAAGTTCTTCGAGTACCTCGGCTACTACGCCCGCAACCGGCGGATCACCACGCAGCTCTGGGACAACGGCCAGCACTTCGGGCGCACCTCGTTCCAGTGGAGCGACCCGGAGCTGATCGCGCAGATCAAGTCGAGCTGGACCACGCGCTCCGGCACCGCCTCCAGCGACCAGGTGTACGTGCCCCGGACCGGCTCGATCACCAGCAAGAGCCTGACCCTCAACCTCAACGGCACGACGTTCCAGGGGCTGCGGCAGGGGAACACCGACCTGGTGAGCGGCACCGACTACACGGTCTCCGGCAGCACGTTGACGCTCACCGCGTCGGCGGTCACGCGGCTGGTCGGCAGCCGGGCGTACGGCGTGAACTCCACCATCCACGCCCGCTTCTCCAGCGGCGTGCCGTGGCGGATCAACATCATCACGTACGACCCGCCGGTGCTCGGAGGCGCCACCGGGCAGACCGGCTCGTTCAACGTGCCGACCCAGTTCCGGGGCGACCAACTGGCCACGATGGAGGCGAAGTACGCGGATGGCAGCAACGCCGGCCCGCACAACTGGACCTCGTTCAAGGAGTACGACGTCACCTTCGCGCCGAACTACAGCGCCAACACGATCACGCTGAAGCCGGAGTTCTTCGCCGAGGTCAACGACGGGCAGCGGGTGACGCTGACGTTCCACTTCTGGAGCGGCGGCACGGCCACGTACCACGTCACCAAGTCGGGGAGCAACGTCACCGGCAGCACGAGCTGAGGGTCGCGGCGCGGTGGGGCACGGACAGCCCCGCCGCGCCGCCCACTTCCGGAGTCACGACGGAACCTTTTGATCGATCTGCACGTGGAGTGGTACGAGCCCACGTATCCGCCGGAGGTGACCGGGCAGCAGCGCGGCAACAGCGGTGTCTACCTCCAGGACCGGTACGAGCTCCAGGTGCTCGACTCGTACGGCGACCCGTCCCTGGACAGCAGCGAGGCCGGCGCGATCTACAGCAAGCGGGCGCCCGACCGCAACGCCGCGACCGCGCCGACCACCTGGCAGTCGTACGACCTGGTGTTCCGGGCGGCCCGCTTCGACCCGTCCGGCAACCGGACCCAGCAGGCGCGCGTGACCGTGGTGTGGAACGGCTTCGTGGTGCACGACGACGTGACCGTCGACGGCCCGACCGGCGGCGGCGCGGCGGAGAGCGCGCTGGCCGGGCCGATCCGCCTCCAGGACCACGGCGACCCCGGGGCCAACCCGCGGTTCCGCAACATCTGGCTCGAACCGCTCTGAGTCGCCGCGCGGCCCGCCCCGGGCCCGCGTGCGCTCACCGGCCGCCGATCCCGCCGGCACCGGACGGGGTCAGGCGGCCGGGCGGGCGCGGGCGCGGTGGGCGGCGACGTTGACCCGGTTGGCGCAGGCGAGCGAGCAGAAGCGGCGGCGGCCGTTGCGCGACGTGTCCACGTACACGGTCGCGCAGCCGTCCCGCCCGCACCGGCCCAGCCGCTGGCCACCGGCGCCGCAGAGGGCGACCGCGAGGCCGCCGGCGACGGTCGCCTTGACGCGGGCCAGCCGGTCGTCGGTGTCGTTGATGTAGTGCAGGTGCGGCGGATGGCCGTCGTGCACCGAGATGCGCACCGAGGTGGTGGCCTCCGTGAGGAGGTCGTTGACCAGCCGGATCTGCCGCGCCGGGTCGGGCTCGCCGAAGACCGGCCGCACCCGGTCGAGCCAGGTGGCGAGCGCCGCCGCCTGGGCGCGGTCGAGCCGGCGGCTGGTCATCTCGTGCTCGGTCAGCAGCCGCTCGAGTGCCGCCGGGCTGAGGTCGGTGGCGTTGGCGAGCGCGGCCGCGAGAAACGCCCCCGTGCCGCCGTAATGGTTGAACTGCATAAGCCCATTACACCAGGCTGGTGGCATGTACGTCGGGGAGATGGAGTTCTGCGACGGCTGCGGGCGCCCGGCGCTCCTGGCCGTGGTCGAGTCGGCGCACCACACGTCGCAGGGGCTGGTGCGCTACCGCCGCTGCGACTGCGGGCATCGGTGGGTGCAGGTCTTCGCGTTCGCCGACGCCCGCCCGGCCACCTGGCCGGTCGGGTCCGCTCGCCGGTAGCCGCGGACCGGCATCCGTCGATCCACCGGTCGTACCGTGACTCTAAGATCCTTGCGGAAACGGGAGGAGCGGGGATGACCGAGGCGTGGGTGACGGACGACGACCTCCGGGCGGCCGGGGCGCGGTTCGCGGCGGGGATACCCGGATACACCGCGCCGGCGGCCCACGGCGTGGCCCGGCGGGACGGCACGGAGCTGACGTTCGGGCACGTCAACCCGCCCGGCGCCCTCCGCCCACTGCCCGCCGTGGTGATGGCCTCGATCTGCGGGTACGTGGCGACGACCGCAGTCTTCCGGATGGACCGGCAGCGCTTCGCCGAGGCGGTGGCGAGACTCACACCGGCCGAGGCGGCGACGCACATCCCGCACCCCAACCTCTGGACCTGGCGCGAGCTGCTGGCCGGCGCCGACGCGGAGAGCGAGTTCCTCGTGTTCTACGTGGCCTCGGTCGACGACCCGGTGGTGGACGAGGACGACGCCCGCTTCCGCGAGCGCTTCCCGGTCTAGGTGTATCCGGCTGGATCGTTCGCGCGGGAGAAGATTCTCGGGCCGGCTGTCGATTCCGGCGCGTGCCGCCCGTCGGTGGCGTAGGAAGACCCGAGAACGAGACCAGGGAGCACAGACCATGCCGCAGTACGCCGTCCTCATCCACATGCCCGCGCCGGCCGACCCGATGACCATCCCGCCGGAGTACGTCGAGCTGCTCGATCGATACCCGGCCCAGGTCGCCGAGCTGGGCGGCTCGATCGTCACCGGCTACGCGCTCCAGCCGAGCACGACCGCGACCTCGATCCGCGGCGACGTGGTCACGGACGGGCCGTTCATCGAGGCGAAGGAGGTCGTGGCGGGCTTCTTCGTCCTGGAAGCGCCCGACTTCGACACCGCGCTGGCGATCGCCAGGCTCAACCCGGCCACCACCGTGGCCGGCGTCGAGCTGCGGCCGCTCTTCATCCCGCCGGCCGAGTAGCCCGCGGGGCTCGCGTGCTGCGGGCGGCCGGCGACTGGCCCACAATGGCGGCCATGCGGGTCGGCTGCACCCTGACGTACGACGTCGACGGTCCGGCGGAGGTCGCCTTCCAGGTGGCCGCGGCCGGACCGGTCACGTCCGAGCTGCTCACCGTGACGCTCGACGGCGCCGGCGTGCCGGTCACCGGCCTCGACCGCGCCCACCTGGTCCACGCGGGGTCGGGGCGGCTCGTGGTGGCGTACACGGCGGAGCTGCCCGACCGCCGGGACGCCGCGCCGCCCCCGTCGGAGCTGGACCGGCTGGTGGCGCTGCGGCCGAGCCGCTACTGCCCGTCGGACCGGCTCGCCGGGTACGCCACCGACCGCTTCGGCGCGCTCTCCGGGGCCGACGCCGTACGCGCGATCGAGGCGTACGTGCACGGGCACCTGACGTACACGCCGGGATCGAGCGGGCCCACGACGGACGCCGCGCAGACGCTGCTGGCCGGCCGGGGCGTGTGCCGTGACTACGCGCACCTGCTGGCGGCGCTGTGCCGCGCGGTGGGCGTACCGGCGCGCGTGGCCGCCGTGTACGCGCCCGGCCTCGGCCCGATGGACTTCCACCTCGTCGTGGAGACCGCGCACGACGGCGGCTGGTGGGTCTGGGACGCGACCCGGCTGGCCCCGCGCGGCGCGCTGGCCCGCATCGCGACCGGCCGGGACGCGGCGGACGTCGCCTTCGCCACCGTGCTCTCCGGCCGGCTCGAACCGCGCGACCAGCGGATCACCGCGACCACCGCCGGCCCGCTGCCGGCCGACGACCACACGTCGCTGGTCGCGTTGGCCGGCTGATACCGGGCGTCTTCCGCCCTGATCCGCCGGTCGATTTTCTCCGGCGGGGCTGTCCGGTCGGGGGCGGGCCGTTCGTCAGCGTGGTGAGATCCAGACGAGAGGGAGAGCTGAGATGAAGTACATGATGTTCGTCTGCACCGACACCGAGCCGGACACCGACCGGACCGACGAGCCGGACATCGAGGTGTGGGTCGCCGTGAACGACGCGCGTGGCCGGCGGCTCGACGGCAACGTGCTGGCGCCGGTGACCGCCGCGACGACGGTGCGCGTGCGCGAGGGGGAGCTGCTGGTGTCGGACGGGCCGTTCGCCGAGACCAAGGAGGTCATCGTCGGCTACGACCTGCTCGAGTGCGCCGACCTGGACGAGGCGATCGAGGTCGCGCGGACCCATCCGATGGCGCGGGCGGGGCGGATCGAGCTGCGCCCCTTCGGCCACCTTGGCTGAACCGCACGCCGTTGCGGGCGGCCCGGCCACCGCGGTGGCGCCGGCCACCGCGGTGGCGGCCGCGGCGCGCGAGTCGTACGCGCGGATCGTCGCCACGTTGATCCGCGTGACGGGGGACTGGACGCTCGCCGAGGACTGCGCCCAGGAGGCGCTGGTGCAGGCCCTCCAGCGGTGGCCGGCGGACGGCGTGCCGGACCGGCCCGGCGCCTGGCTGATGACGGTGGCCCGCAACCGGGCGACCGACGTACTGCGCCGGGCCACCGTCGAACGCCGCAAGCTCACCGAGCTGGCCGCGCTCACGCCGGCCGGCGCCGACCCGCCGGCCGGGGAGGAGGAGATCGTGGACGACCGGCTGCGGCTCGTCTTCACCTGCTGCCACCCCGCGCTCGCGCTCGACGCCCGGGTCGCGCTGACCCTCCGCACGATCTGCGGCATCCCCACGGCGGACATCGCGCGCGCCTTCCTGGTCACCGAGTCGACCATGACCCGCCGGCTCACGCGGGCCAAGACGAAGATCGCGGACGCGCGCATCCCGTACCGCGTGCCGACCGGGCCGGCGCTCGCCGAGCGGCTGCCCGGCGTACTGGCCGTGCTGTACCTGCTCTTCACACGCGGCTACGACGCGGACGGCGAGCCCGCCTTCGCCGACGAGGCGATCCGGCTGGCCCGGCTGCTGGACCACCTGATGGCCGGGGAGTCGGAGATCGCCGGTCTGCTCGCGCTCTTCCTGTTCCAGCACTCGCGCCGGGACGCCCGCCGCGACGGCGCGGGCGACCTGCTCCCGCTCGACCGGCAGGACCGCTCCCGCTGGGACCACGCGGCGATCGCCGAAGGGCTGCTCGTGCTGGCCCGCACGCGGCCGGACGGCCCGTACGCGCTCCAGGCCCGGATCGCCGCCTGCCACGCCACCGCCACCTCGGCCGCCGCGACCGACTGGTTCGCGATCGCCACCTGGTACGACGCGCTGGTCCGGGTCTCCCCGTCGCCGGTGGTCGCCCTCAACCGCGCGGTGGCGCACGGCTACGCGTACGGGCCGGCGCGAGGGCTGACGCTGCTTCGCGAGGCGCGGGCCGGCGGGGCGCTGGACGGGTACCCCCTCGCGCTCGCCGCCGAGGCCGACCTCACCGCCCGCCGGGGCGACCGGGACGGCGCGGCCGCGCTCTTCCGCCGGGCCGCCGCCGAGACCCACTCCGAGCCGGAACGGCGGGCGCTGCTGGACCGCGCGGAGGAGCTGCGCCGGTAGGGGTCTTGAACCGCGGCGGGTGAGGCCGCGGGAGCGGGGGTCCGGGACCGCAATGCTGCTCAGCTTAAGTTGATCATGAGGGCAGGCACATCCTGGACCCCATGTGAGCAGGAAAATCCATGCGCGTCCGAGGATGTCGGCCGTTGCTGGCACTCCGCGCGGTCCCGGGGAGCGTGCACGTCACGGCCTTGATCAAATTTTAGGCTGCGTGGTTTGGTTCCTGACTGCTGCCCGCGGCCGCCCCCCTCCGCGTCCCCATGACCGGCGCTGCGGCGTGGCCGGGGTGCGACCAGCGGGGCGTGACAGCAATATCGGAGACTTTGCTGCCTCGTTCGCAGCGGGAGGCGACAAAGACAGGGAAATTGTCGGGATCTTGGTAGGTGTGCTCGCTTGGGCCTGTCCACGCGAGGTGCTTTCTCTCGCCTCCGGCCTTCCGCGTCACTACCCCCACGCGCGGCAGACAGCGATCAAGACGAGTCATGGCGCTGCTGACGCCGCAACTCGTCTTGATCTCGAATCTGCCACCACCGGTGTGGATGCGGAAGCAGCGGCCTGGACCCCAAATGCCACTCAGCTTAAGTTGATCATGAAGTCCATCCTGGATACCCATGCGCGCAGGGAAATCTATGCGCGCCCGAGGGGGCCGGTCGTTCCTGGCGCTCCGCGCGGTTCCGGAGAATGTGCATGTCAAAGCCTTGATCAAATTAGTCTGAGTGGCCTTGGGTCCGGACCGCGACGGGCATCGCGGCAGCCCAAATTCCTAGTCGGCGTGCGGCGCCGGGCGACCCTGGCGGCGGGCGCGGACCAGCAGGTAGGCGCCGGTGGCGAGCAGGGTCAGGCCGACGCCGGCGGTGACCGGGCCGGCCCAGCCGGGCGTCTCCACCACCGCCGTGTCGCCCCGGTAGCGCAACGTCACCGCGGCGCCGGGCACCGCCTGCGCGCGGCCCAGTTCGATGTCGGTCGCGCGCCGGCGGTCACCGTCCAACCAGGACACGGTGCACCGCTGCCGGCTCGTCGTCCGGCCGGGACCGGGCGCGGCGGCCGCCGTGCAGGACTCGACGGTGCCGGTGGCCGACGGCCAGCTGCGGCTGGCGGTGAGGACGCCCCCGATCACCAGGGCCACCACGCCGACGAGCGCGACGAGGATGGCGGCGGCGAGGCGGAACAGCCGTATCCGTCGCACCGTGTGCGCCAGGTGTGGGGGCACGTCGCTCATGACCGCTGACGATAGGACCCGGCCGCCACCGGGCGCTTACCGCCGCTGTTTCGCCCGGCGGGGGCGGCGCATAGGCTGGCCGGCATGCTGCCCTCCACCATGCCCAGCCAGCAGCCCGCCCGCGGTGCCGACCGCCCGCTGCTCACCTATTGTGACGACGCCACGGGCGAGCGCACCGACCTGACCGCCGTCGAGCTGGGCGGATGGGCGGCCCGCACCGCCGGTCTGCTGCGCGACGACTGCGGGCTGGTGGCGGGCGACCGGGCCGCCGTCCTGCTGCCGCCGCACTGGCAGACCGCGGCGGTGCTGCTCGGCGCCTGGTCGCTCGGCGTGACCGTCTCCTACCGCTCGTGGGCGGTCGCCGGGCTCCCGTCGGCGCGGCCGGGGGAGGACGAGCCGTACGACGCGCTCTTCGTCTCCACCGCCCGGCTGGGCAGTTGGCTGGAGAGCGTGCCGGAAGCGCGGCACCGGTTCGCGCACGGGCTCGGTCCCGGCGCCGCCACCCTCGACGAGGTGCCCGACGGCTACCGCGACTACGTCGCCGCGGCGGGCTACCATCCGGGCGACGTGCCGGCGCCGCAGGCCGTGCGGTACACCGACGCGGCGAGCCCGGACGGCACGACCTACCGGCAGTGGGGCACCATCGCCCACGCCATCGCCGAGCGGATGGAGCTGCGCCCCGGCGACCGCGTGCTCGTCGACACCGGCGCGCACGTCGAGCCGGTCACCTGGCTGCTCGCCCCGCTGGCGGCCGGCGCCTCGATCCTGCTCTGCGCCAACCTCGACCGCGAGACGCTCGACCGCCGTCGCGCCGCCGAAGGAGTGACGCACGTGCTGTGAGCCGGCCGTCGCCGGCGGCGGCCGGCTTAGCCGACCAGCTCGCTGGCCGCGGCGGCTCAGCCCATCGTGTGCGCCCGGCGCGCGGGCGCCGGGGCACCCGCGTCGTCGCGGGCGGGGCGTGCGGGGGCGCCATACGATGGCCGGGTACCTGTGCCAGGTGCTGGTGAGGAGGCTCGATGTCCCTTCAGCGAGTGACCGTACCCCTCGCTCTGGTGTTGCTCCTCTACCTGCTGGCCCTCGCGGCCGTCGCGGCGGTGCTGGTCGGCGGCGTGCGGCTGTAGGCCCGCGTCACAGGCCCTGGGCCAGCCGGTGGTAGGCGGCGCTCCAGCGCAGCTCCTTCGCCAGCCCGCGCCGGGTCGTGTCGGCGTCGATGAGCACCAGCTCGACGCCGAGGTGGTCGGCGACGATCTGCACCTCGTCGGCCTGCACGGCGGTGGAGAGCACCGTGTGGTGCGGGCCGCCGGCGGTGAGCCAGCCCTCGGTGGCGGTGGGGAAGTCCGGGCGGGGCTGCCACACCGCGCGCGCCACCGGCAGGTTGGGCAGCGGCTCGTCCGGTGGTACGAGGTCGATGTCGTTGGCGACCCAGCGGAAGCGGTCGCCGAGGTCGGCCCAGCCGACCACGAGGCCGGGACCGGTGGCGGCGGTGAAGACCAGCCGGGCGGGGTCTTCCCTGCCTCCGATGGAGAGTGGGTGCACCTCGACGCGGGGGCGCTCGGCGGCGATGGTGGGGCAGACCTCGAGCATGTGCGCACCGAGGATCTTCGGCGTGCCGGGGGCGAGGTGGTAGGTGTAGTCCTCCATGAAGGACGTGCCGCCGGGGCGGCCGGCGCCGATCACCTTGAGGATGCGCAGGAGCGCGCTCGTCTTCCAGTCGCCCTCGCCGCCGAAGCCGTAGCCGGCCGCCATCAGCCGCTGCACGGCGAGGCCGGGGAGCTGGCGGAGGCCGCCGAGGTCTTCGAAGTTGGTGGTGAACGCCTTGAAACCGCCCTCGCCGAGGAACTGCCGCAGCGCCGCCTCGACCCGCGCCTGGTAGCGGACGCTCTCGTGGCGGTCGCCGCCGGGGCGCAGGTCGGCGTCGATCTCGTACGTCTCCAGGTACTCCTCGACGAGCGCGTCCACCGCCTTGTCGGCCACGGTGTCGACGAGGCGTACGAGGTCGTTGACGCCCCAGGTGTTGATCGAGACGCCGACCCGCAGCTCGGCCTCGACCTTGTCGCCCTCGGTGACCGCGACGTCCCGCATGTTGTCGCCGAACCGGGCCAGCCGCAGCGAGCGGGCCTCGGCCAGCCCGGCGGCGGCGCGGGCCCACGAGCCGATCCGGGCGGCCACGGCGGGAGCGCTCACGTGCCCGGCCACGGTCGTGCGCGGGACTCGAAGGCGGGTCAGCGCGAAGCCGAACTCGCGGTCGCCGTGCGCGGCCTGGTTGAGGTTCATGAAGTCCATGTCGATCGTCGCCCACGGGAGGGCGGCGTCGGCCTGCGTGTGCAGGTGCAGCAGCGGCTTGCGGAGCGCGTCGAGGCCGGCGATCCACATCTTGGCGGGGGAGAAGGTGTGCATCCAGGCGATGACGCCGATGCACGCGGGGGTCTCGTTGGCCCGCCCGATCACCTGCCGGATCGCGTCCGCGCTGGTCAGGACCGGCTGCCAGGTGACCGTGACCGGCACGCCGCCGCCCGCGTCCAGGTCGGCGGCGACCCGTTGGGACTGCTCGGCGACCTGCCGCAGCGTCGCTTCGCCGTAGAGGCCCTGGCTCCCGGTCAGGAACCAGACCTCTTTGCCGGAGTAGGGGTCGTCGGTCACGGCCGTCCCTTCGGTTGTCGGCACCGTCAGCGGGTGGCCCCGGCGCGGCGCTTGTTGTAGATGTCGAACGCGACGGCCAGCAGCAGCACCAGGCCCTTGACCACCGACTGCGTCGACTGGTCGATGCCCATGAGCTGCATGCCGTTGCTCATCACCGCCATGATCAGGCCGCCCACCATCGCTCCGACGACGGTGCCGACACCGCCCGCCACGGCTGCCCCGCCGATGAACGCGGCCGCGATGGCGTCGAGCTCGAACATGTTGCCGGCACCGGGCTGCGCGCCGTTGGAGCGCGAGGAATAGATGACCCCGGCCACGCCGGCGAGCAGGCCCATGTTGACGAAGATCCAGAAGTTGACCTTGCGCACCTTAACACCGGAGAGTGTCGCGGCCGAGAGGTTGCCCCCGATCGCGTACACCTGGCGGCCGAAGACGGTGTTGCGGGTCATCAGCCCGTACGCGATCACGAGCACGGCCAGGATGATCAGTACGATCGGCAGGCCGCGGGCGTGGGCGAGCTGCCAGGCGAAGTACATGACGACCGCGCCGACCAGCAGCACGCGCGCGACGAAGAGCGGGAACGACTCGACCGACTGCTGGTATCGGATGCGGGCCAGCCGCGTGCGGAAGACGCTCACCGCGTATCCGACGACGGCGAACGCGGCGATGAGGAGCGTGAACGCGTCGTACCCGTGGCCGCCGAGCAACCCGTTGAGGAAGCCCGTGGCGATCGTCTTGTACGCCTCCGGGAACGGCGAGAGCGAGATGTTGTCGAGCACCTGGAGCGTCAGCCCGCGGAAGAGGAGCATGCCGGCGAGGGTCACGATGAACGCGGGCATCCCCACGTACGCGACCCAGAAGCCGTGCCACGCGCCGACCGCGACACCGACGGCGAGCGCGGCGGCGACGCCGATCCACCACGGGTACCCCTGCTGGATGACGAGCACGGCGGAGACCGCGCCGGTGAGCGCGACCACCGAGCCGACCGAGAGGTCGATGTGCCCCGCGATGATCAGGATCACCATGCCGATCGCGAGCACCAGGATGTACGAGTACTGGAGCACGATGTTGGTGATGTTGCCCGGGCTCAGCGAGACCCCGTCGGTGAGGATCGCGAAGAGCGCCACGATGACCACGAAGGCGATGTAGATGCCGCTCTGCCGCAGGTTGCGCATGAGGAGCGTGCGGGGGTCGCTGGTGCCCGCGTGCAGCGCGGTGGCGGGGGCGCTCCCGGACGATACGAGGTCCTCCGCCGGGGAGGGCTTGGTGCTGGTCATCCGGTGGACTCCTTCTCCTTCGTCATGAGCGCCATGAGGTTTTCCTGCGTGGCCTGGTCGACCGGCACCTCGCCGGTGATGCGGCCGGCGGAGAGCGTGTAGATCCGGTCGCAAATCCCCAGCAGCTCGGGCAGCTCGGAGGAGATGACGACGACCGCCTTGCCCTGCGCGACGAGGCGGTTGATGATCGTGTAGATCTCGAACTTGGCGCCGACGTCGATGCCGCGCGTGGGCTCGTCGAGGATCAGGACGTCCGGGTCGGTGAAGAGCCACTTCGACAGGACGACCTTCTGCTGGTTGCCACCGGAGAGCGTGCCGACCGAGTCCATGACGCTGCGGGTCTTGATGCTCATGTCGCGCCGGCTCTCCTCGGCGACCTTGATCTCCTCGTTGCCGTTGACCCAGCCGCCGCGGGCGAGCTTGCCGAGGGCGGCGGCCGAGACGTTGGCCCGGACGTCGGCGATCAGGTTGAGGCCGTACCGCTTGCGGTCCTCGGTCGCGTACGCGATGCCGTGGTCGATCGCCTCGGCGACGGTGCGCGCCCGGACCCGCCGGCCGTGCATGAAGAGGCGGCCGCTGATGTCGCGCCCGTACGAGCGGCCGAACACGCTCATCGCGAGCTCGGTGCGGCCGGCGCCCATGAGCCCGGCGATGCCGACCACCTCGCCGGCGCGTACGGAGAGGCTCGCCCCGTCGACCACCTTGCGCTGCTGGACCGGATGCCACACGGTCCAGTCTTCGATCCGCAGCACCTCGTCGCCGGGCGTGGAGATCCGGTCGGGGTAGAAGCTGTCCAGGTCGCGCCCGACCATGCCGCGGATGATGCGCTCCTGGCTCACGTCGCCGCCGCGCATGTCGAGTGTCTCCACGGTCCGCCCGTCGCGGATCACCGTGGTGGAGTCGGCGATCGCGGTGATCTCGTTGAGCTTGTGGGAGATCATGATGCAGGTGATCCCCTGGTCGCGCAGGCGGCGGAGCAGGTCGAGCAGGTGTGCCGAGTCGACGTCGTTGAGCGCGGCCGTCGGCTCGTCGAGGATCAGCAGCCGCACCTCCTTCGAGAGCGCCTTGGCGATCTCGACGAGCTGCTGCTTGCCGACGCCGAGCTGGATCACCGGGGAGACCGGGTTTTCCGAGAGCCCCACCGAGGCCAGCAGCGTGGCGGCCTCGGCGTTGGTGCGGTTCCAGTCGATGAAGCCGGATCGCCCGCGCCGCTCGTTGCCGAGGAAGATGTTCTCGGCGATCGAGAGGTACGGCACCAGTGCCAGCTCCTGGTGGATGATGACGATGCCGACGGCCTCGCTGTCGCGGATGCCGTTGAAGTGCACCGGCCGTCCCTCGAAGAGGATCTCGCCGTCGTAGCTGCCCGCTGGGTAGACGCCGGAGAGCACCTTCATCAGCGTGGACTTGCCGGCGCCGTTCTCACCGCAGATGGCGTGGATCTCCCCGCGCCGCACGGCGAGCGAGACGTCTTCGAGGGCCTTGACACCGGGGAAGCGTTTGGTGATGCCGCGCATCTCGAGCAGCACGTCGTCCATGCGTCCCTCCTCGTCACCAGATCGTCCGCCGCCGCGTGCCGGACCCGGCGGCCAGCGCCGCCGAGCCCGGCCGCGGTGCTACTTCGCCTGACCGGCGGCCACTTCCTCGGCCGTGTAGTAGCCGGAGTCGATGAGCGCCGTCTTGATGTCGTCCTTGAAGACGGTCTGCACCGGCAGCAGGTACGAGGGGACGACCTTGACGCCGTTGTCGTACGTCGTGGTGTCGTTGGCCTGCGGCTGCTTCTCCTGGAGGAACGCCTCGGCCGCGATGACCGCCTGCTCGGCGAGCAGGCGCGTGTCCTTGAAGATCGTGGAACCCTGCACGCCGTCGTTGATGAGCTTCACCGAGGCGATCTCCGCGTCCTGGCCGGTGACGACCGGGATCGGGTTGGCCGCGGGGCCGTAGCCGGCGTTCTGCAACGCGGTGATGATGCCGCGGGACAGCCCGTCGTACGGCGACAGCACGCCGTTGACCTTCGAACCGTCGTTGTACGTGGAGGTCAGCAGGTCCTCCATCCGCTTCTGCGCGGTCTCCTGCTGCCAGCGCAGGATCGCCACCTGCTCGATCGCGGTCTGCTTCGACTTGACGACCAGCGAACCGTTGTCCAGGAACGGCTTCAGCGTCTGCATCGCCCCGTCGAAGAAGAAGTGCGCGTTGTTGTCGTCGAGCGAGCCGGCGAAGACCTCGATGTTGAACGGCCCGGTCTTGCTGCCCTTCGAGCCGTCCTTGTTCTGCAGGCCGAGGCCGACCAGCAGCGCGTTGGCCTGGGCGACGCCGACCTTGAAGTTGTCGAAGCTGACGTAGAAGTCGACGTTCTGGCTGTCGCGGATGAGCCGGTCGTAGGCGATCACCGGGATCTTCTTGTCCGCCGCGGCCTGGAGCTGGCTGCTGAGCGCGGTGCCGTCGATGGCCGCGATGATCAGCACGTCGGCGCCCCGCGTGATCATCTGGTCGACCTGCTGCGACTGGGTCGGGATGTCGTCGCCCGCGTACTGCAGGTCGACCTTGTAGCCCTTCGCCTCGAGCTTCTCCTTGACCGAGTTGCCGTCGGCGATCCAGCGCTCCGAGGTCTGGGTCGGCATCGACACGCCGATCGTCAGGTCCTGGGGCGCCTGGCCGCTGGTGTCGGTGTCGCCGCCGGCACCCTCGCCGCCGCAGGCCGCGAGGCTGAACGCCAGTACGGCACCGCCCAGAGCGGCTAGAAGTCTTCTCTTCACAGGTCCCTCCCTCTCCGGGGATAGGTGACACGTCACACACGAAGATCAGTCGAGCCAACATTGTTAGCGCTCACATCTGCGGCGTCAAGGTGTCGCTGTGACATCTGCGAGTCACGGTCTCGTAACGAGATCCACCTCCGTGTCAGCCCGCTGGACAAACGCGTGCTCGGCCGGCCGCCGCGTCTTGTGAGCGTTAACCACGGCGGCCGGAATCGAACCGGAACCATGCGAAGTATCCCACGGAAACGCCGACGGCCGTCGATGCCGCGACGCCCGCGGGCGGAGCCCCGTCGTGGTCGAGGTCCGCGCCCTTCGTCCAGCGCCTTCGCCGCGCGCCTTCCGGCTGTCGCGATGCCGTTCAGCCCAATTTGATCAAGGTGATGACCTGGACATTCTCCGGGACCACGCGAAGTGCCGGGTCCGGCCGGGCCTCGGGCGCGCATGGATTTCCCCGCTGGCCCAGGACGGGCCCGATCTCTTGGTCGACGCGACGGTGGCGCGCGTTCGTGCGGCTACCGCCGCTCGCCCACACTTGCGTTTCTTGGTCGACTCGCGGCGAGTGGCATCGGGTCTGGACCACCACCCCGCGGCCTCACCGTTCGCGGTCCACGGTCTTCGCCGCCGGCGGGGCGCGCCGGATCCGGGACGCCGTGGGCGGGGGCGCGCTCGCCCTTCTCGCCCCAGCGCGCTCGCGTGTCCATAGTGGTCTGTCGGGTCGCCCGCCGAGGGCGGTGTCGGGGACATAGCCCCTTGCGGGCGGTCTAGAGATCTTTCGGGGTCAGGGTGGGCGTGTGTGTCCACTATGCCGCGTCCGGGGG